>JAJYAH010000412.1:3503-6479 GCA_021779635.1 Pseudomonadota bacterium
CGAGATCGAAGCCCGGCTTGTCTTTCAGGACAGAGGATTTGAACTCAGGGCTGTTAACGCGGTAGCGCGCACGGAGCCGTTCAAGCTCGGCAGCAAGCGCATCTGCGTCGGCAAGACCAAGCCCAACGAGCACGAAGACGGGTTGTTGTCCGAAATCGAACGCGCTACCGGCTTTGACGAGATCACCGGAATTGCCACTTTCGTCCAAATAGAATATGTCGACTGAGCGATCGGAACGGTACCGCGCGCGCGAGACTCGCATCAAGCCGCCGCGCATTGCAGTGCCTTGCTGAGAGCCGGCCCGATTCGCTCTGCCAACACCCGCTGTGCCCACGGTCGTCGCACATCATCGGCCAGCTTGGCCGCCTCCCGCAGAGCGATATCGACCCTTGTCAGCAGCGCCAGCGAATCCTCCTCGATCACATCCTCGATCCAGTCCTCCAAGGCGGGACCTTCCATACTGAGGACCTTGAACAATGAAAACGTAATCGGCTCGACAATACCGGCGGCATGGCACACCACTTCGCCATATCCTGGGATCGCATGGGTTTGAATACCTCGGCCCTCCAGGAGATTATCTGGACGTCTGAGGATCAGTGGGCAACCGCCGATTTTGCCAAGCAATGCGAGGTCCAGACGGTACATCCGGCCATCACGCTCGATACCCATGCGCTGCCCGGCAAGATGCGATAGAATCAGCCAAGCGTGGAAATCACCTATCAGCTCGCCAACGCGCTCGTCGGGATCCACCGCAATAGTGTGCCGCTGGCCATCAAACTCAGCGATCAGCGACCCGTCATCCTGAAAGGTCACGTTCATGACCCCGATCCCGGGTGCGAGCATGGCCGCTTTCATCCCCGGCGTCACAGCTTTAGTCTTCGGCTCCATTTCCACCAGTGCAGACATGACATTGAGTGGAAGCCCTCGTTCACCATCGCCGACGGCGTCGATGAATGCATAAGCTCCAATGATATCGCCAAGTGGCAGGCGAGAGGTCAATCCAACCAGCCACTCGGCTGCCTTGGTCGGCTTTTTCCGCGCGCGATCGCTGAGCTCGGATGCGACCACGATCGAGGCCTCGCTCGCGAGTAATTCCGGCAAACGAACATACAGGAGAGCATCGCCAGAGCGAGGAAGAACGGGTTTCAGAAAGCCGCGCGACACCAGCGCGTCAATCTCACCGAGCTCGAGGAATTTCCGGAGCGTTTTTCGGCGCGCGACGAAGTTCGCCATCGACTCGAGCATCAGACTAATGGGACGTTTCTTATCTTCAGCATCGAGAATAACGGCGCGAGCGATCTCGCGAAATGTGCGCCGGAGCTCATCGTCAGTAAAACGGTCACGCGTATGGCCGATCAAATCGAGGCTCAACTGCGCGGGAAGGACGACCGCGTGCTCAGGCTTTTCATCTGGGCGCGGGGCATAACGGCCGCCAAGCGCGCGAAGAACCCAAGGCACGCGCAACTCGGGCGTTGAGCGCCCGCCGTGCATCACGCCCATGCGATGATGCCAGAGCGTGCCCGCCGCAGTGTCAAATTCTTCGTCGTTCAGCGCTGTCAGAGTCAGGCGGCCATCAATGCGGAGGCCGATGGCCGACCCCTGCCGTCCCTTTGCATGCTCCGTCAGCTTCTTTGCCACCGCATCGTCGGTTGTCAGGACAAGCCGAAGTTGCTTACCAAAACTCGCTGAGCTGAGGTCTTCCAGATCGCGGCGCAAGCGATGGTGCTCGGGCCCCACATTGTCAACGGCAAGCACGAGAGCGGGACCTTCAGCTCGCGAGAGCCGCATCAGCCAGGAGCGAGCTTCCTCAACCGTAACCGGCCAAGCCAGCGCCGAACTAAGGAGATCAGCGATTGCCTGGAAAATGCCGCCGGCTTCATCGGCGGCGATAAAGAGCACAGCCATGTCTTTGGAGTCCGTCGTGCGCCGTACCATCTCACGAAGCAGGCTGCTCTTGCCGACCAGCGGGGCGCCTTCGATCAATAAGAAGCGTCTGCCGCTGGCTAGCGCTGCCTCGACGAGTGCCGAGGCCTTGCGAGGAAATAGGAAGTCTTTGACGAACGGTCGCATCGGGTCATCCCAGGCGCCGCTCAGCTCGTCGACATACGCATCGGATGCGCCCCGCACCGCCTGCATCCAGACGTTCGGGTTCGATCCCATGAGGGTGCTAACGGCGTTCTTTACGTCCTGCCCCGCAGCCTTGGCCGCGGCGGTGACGCAGTTGCGGAACTCCTCTTCGGAGACCGTTCCTTTCGGCAGGTCATTTCCGCTGTATGATTCCAGTATCCGCGTCTCGTCCCCATTGCTGACAATTACGAGCGGAAAACGTGGACGAATCACGCTTGCATAGGACAGCCCCTGTTCGACATCGGCCTCGGTGAGCGCGCTGCCTTTGCGCTTGAGCTCAAGGACCGCAAGGGGAGTTTCGTCCCAGCGGACCAGAATATCTGTCCGCCCCTCGGCCTGGAAATCCTTCTCGCCATCGACTTCAATCGCGGTGTGCCCAAACTTGAACGAAAACTTGGTTTGGTGCCGGGTCGCATCTGCAGGCAGCCATGGAAACGCTTTGCGGATGACGCCATGAATTTCAGCTTCGAGGTCGGCCTCGGTCGGAGATTTCGTCAATTGTGTCGCGGTCATAGAAATCCATAAGAATTGGCTGGGCTTGCAGTGAGATATATGGCGATTGCTGCCGTCCCATGCCAACCCCGCGCTATTGAAATGGCTTAGCCCTGCGAACCGCGCGTCATCGGCGTTACCTTCCTGGGATCAAGCCAACGGTCGATCCGATCAGCCCAGTGCTGCATCAGCTTCGTGCGCGAGCCTATTAGCGCGAGCGGTCCGTGCTTCTTGTAAAGGCCTTCCACGGTCGAGTTATCAAGATGGGCGAGCTGCAGCTCGACGACATCGCCATCCCATGCCTTGGCGTCCTTGATCTCCTCGTGGTGAGACAGGGTCGAGAAGGTGGTCCGGAAA
>JAJYAH010000413.1 GCA_021779635.1 Pseudomonadota bacterium
GAGATAGCCCGGCAGCCAGGTAAGCAACAGAAAATTGGTGAAGTTGGCGCAGACTTGCACGCCGATGAGGGCCCAGGTCGTGCGCCACTGGAACAGTTCACGGACCGAGAGGCCAGGCGTCTTCGGGAGCGTATCGCGCTCGGCGATGATAAAATCGCGCTCGGCTTTCGAAAGCCACGAAGCGCTTGCCGGATCTTTATAGACTGCCCACCAGATCGCTGCCCAGACAAGGCCGAGTATACCCAGCAGGATGAAGGCCAGACGCCATCCCGCAACCGTGATGAGCCAGGCGGCCCCGATCGACGTGAGCGCTGTGCCAAAAGCCTGGCCTGACGAGAATATCGCAGTCGCGAGACCCCGCTCCTTATGCGGCGCCCATTCGCGGATCGCTCGATTCCCGACCGGGAAACCGAAGGCTTCTCCAATGCCCATCAGCATGCGCGTCGCGATCAGATACCACAGGCTGAATGTCGCGCCCGTCAAGGCCGTGGCAGCGGACCACAACGTGACCGCAAAGCCGGCACTGCGCCGGGCGCCAAATTTGTCAGAGATCAGTCCGGCCGGAAGATTCAAGAGGAAGTAGGTCCACAGAAACGACGACAGCACGTATCCGAGCTGGATCGGCGATAGACCAAATTCCTTTGCGATCGCCGGGCCACCGATCGAGAGCGCCGAACGGTCGCCATAATTGATGGCAGACATGAAAAACAGCAGAATGTAAACGACGAACCGGCGACGCGGCGTGCCTTGAGCGGCCGTCAGCGAGACTTCTGCCATTTTTCAATGCCTCCGATCACGTGATCTACGATATCCGGCAAGACGTGAATGTGGCCCGACAGTCGCAAGGCGCCGCGGCGGACCGAATGCACCACACCTTCACGCGTCAGAACTGAACTTAGCTCGTTGATCCAAGGCTCATCGCTTCGGTCATGGCCGGCACCTTGCTTTTCGGCGATGGCAATGATGTGCGACTGATGACCTGCGCCAACCTCCAGCACCGGAATGCCACGGGCCTGGATGGTACTTCGTAACCTAGCGCTTGCTTCGAGCGTACGCCGCTCGACTTCGTCGGCGCCGATCTTCAGGAAAAGATCGAGCGAAGCGTTCAAGGCAGCCAAGCCGACGTAGTTGTAGTTGCCACCCTCGTAGCGTCGCGCACCGGCGCGGAGCTGCCAGCCTTCCTCTGGCCCGGCCGCCTCGTGTCCTGCCGCGATGTCGACCGAGAACCGCGCGAGCGCGGTCGGCTTGATCTGATCGACCACTTCGTTGCGGAGGTAGAGCAAACCAAGTCCGTAGGGACTGAGCAGACCTTTCTGCGTCGCCGTCGACCACCCATCGATCAGTTGGGTAGCCATGTCCTGTCGCAATATCCCGGAGGATTGTGCGGCATCGACCAGCAGGAAAGCGCCGTTTGCGCGGCAGGCCCGCCCGATTGTTGCGAGATCGGTGCGGCGGCCGGTTCCGAAGTCGACTTCGGTCACAGCCACCAGCTTCGTGCGTCGGTCGATATGCCGTATCAGCGCCTGCTCGAGACCTTCCGACGCGCTTGGCGTTGCGAATACGACATCCGCACCCCGCGTCTGAGATTGCCACAACCAGGGAAGCACGTTGTTCGGATGCTCCGCGGATGGCGCGACGACAATGCGGTCTCCGGTCTTCAACTGCAGACCAGCCGCGACAATGTTCAAACCCTCCGCTGTGTTCTTGGTTAGTGCCACCTCGTCGGGGCGAGCTCCGATCAAGCGCGCGGCCTTGGCGCGAACGATCTCGGCCAGATTGAGCCATTCCGCCTTCGGAACGAGTCCGATCGATTGCGCCCGCAGAATGCCCTCGGCCGCTTCCACTGCCGAGTTCGGTAGCGGACCTCTCGCAGCGACATCGAGATAGGCGCCACGAAGGTGCGAAAATTCCCGGCGGATCAGCGCGTCGACCTCAGCAGAACTGAGATCTTGACCACCCACAGCGAGTGGAGAACCGCCGTTAATGCCCATTTCTGCGTCCATTTTCACGTGACCCGCGGCTCTTGCATCAAAACACCGGAAACGGTACCAAATCCTGGATACAGAATTCAGGATACAATTAGATGTCAATCCCCCCGTCCCGGAAATCTGGCCTCACCACGTCAGCAATTGGTCAGGCCGCCCCGCTCCACATCCAGGTCTACGACCACATCTGGCACGCGCTGATGGCGGGCGAGCTTCCGGAAGGCACGCGCCTCAAGGACACGGTGTGGGCCGAGCGTCTGGGGGTCAGCCGGACGCCGGTTCGCGAAGCCTTCCGAAAACTCATGCAGGACGGAGCTCTCGATCCCTTGGATTCGGTCGGATTTTGCGTGCATGCGTTCACGCCCGAAGAAATCACCGGACTTTATGCTTGCCGAGCGTCACTGGAAGCTCTCGCCGCTGAGGAAGCTGCGGCACGTCGCAGTAGCGAACTCGTGGCCAACCTGAAGGCCAATGTGGCGGATGCGGAAGCTGCGCTCGATCGAGGTGATATCGACGCCTTGCAACGGCTCAATGGAGCATTTCACTCCATCCTTTTGGACGTTTCGCGCAATCGGCACCTTCGCCGACTCGTCGGGCAGACGGAGCGATCGGTCCACATGGCTCGCCAGCAGGTCCTGCAACGGGCTGCGAAGGACGATGTTCGCCGCGAGGACTATCTGCGCGGCCTGAAAGCGGTGTTGGCGCACCATCGGGCACTTATCGAGGCGATCGCCTCCGGCGATGCTGCGAGGGCGGAGGCTACGATGCGCGATCACCTCCTGTGCACGGCTCAGGACATGACGATGTTGTTTAACGTCAACATTGCGTGTGCCGCATGAGCTTGCCCCCCTCTTGCTGGATCGGTATCGATACCGGGGGCACTTTCACTGACGTCGTATTGGCTGATCGGACGAGCGGCCGCTATTGGTTCCGCAAGGTGCCGTCCAATCCGAAAGACCCCGCGGAAGCGATTCTGCGCGGGCTCGACGAGATCCTGGTCGAGGCAGAAAAGGCAGGTGAGACTGTCGAGTTCGTCGGCCTTGGCACGACGCTTGCGACCAACGCCGTGCTCGAAGGAAAGACCGGCCGCGTCGCCCTCCTGACCACCGCGGGATTTACCGACATCCTCGAACTGGCGAGGCAGCGCCGGCCTCAACTTTATAATCTCGACGCGGCCAAGCCGCGGCTTCCCGTCCAACGAGCAGATCGTATCGCCGTCACCGAGCGAATCGACGAGGCCGGTGGCGTCGTCACGCCGCTCGACGAAGCTGCGCTGAGTGCAGCGATTGCTGCCTTGCCGAACAAATTTGACGCTTTCGCCGTCTGCTTTTTGCACTCCTACCGCAATCCCGCTCACGAGCATCAGGCGCGAAACATCATTCGGCAGCACTATCCCGAAGCTCTGGTTTGTCTGTCCAGCGACGTAAACCCCGAATTCCGCGAATACGAGCGCTTCGCGACAACGACCGTGAACGCCTCGCTGCTGGGAATCATGGACAGCTATCTGCGACGCTTCAGTGACGGCGTCAGGCAGCGGCATGTGGCCCGGCAACCTTATGTGATCCAGTCAAACGGTGGCTTAATTTCGCCGACAACGTTGCGTCAGGCCCCGATCAACACGTTCTTTTCAGGCCCTGCAGGGGGTGTTGTCGGCGCAGTCAACGCCGCGCGCGCCTGCGGCGTATCCAACATCATCACCATGGATATCGGCGGCACCAGCACCGACGTCTGTCTGGTGCGGGATGGCAAGGCGGCCAGCGCCAACCAGCGCGATATGGGCGGCCTGCCAGTACGCACTGCAAGTCTCGACCTGCACACGATTGGAGCTGGCGGTGGCAGTATCGCCTGGGTGGATACGGGAGGCCTGCCGAAGGTCGGCCCCGAGAGCGCCGGTGCGGCTCCGGGTCCCGCATGCTACGGCCGCGGCGGCGTTCGCGCGACCTTGACGGATGCCAACATGGTGCTCGGCCGCCTCAATCCAGTCGCTTTGCTTGACGGCCGGATGGCTGTCGAGGCGGCGGCGGCCCGCACGGCGATCGATCGCGACGTCGGCACTGTTCTGGGTATCGACGTTGAACGCGCCGCGGCCGGCATATTGCAGATTGCCACCATCGGCATCACCGGCGCCGTGCGCGTGATTTCCGTCGAGCGCGGAGAGGATCCGCGCGATTGTTCATTATTCGCGTTTGGCGGCGGAGGACCGTTGCATGCTGCTGAAGTCGCTGAAGCGATGGAGATGCGACAAGTCATCATCCCGCCACACCCCGGCCTGATGTCCGCGATCGGACTTTTGGCGGCCGACATTCGCTCCGACTTCGGATTGACGTGCCTGACCGACGCCACCCAAAGCGGCTGGAGCGCCGTCGAAAAGGCCCTTGCTGAACTCAACCGTCGTGCTGCGGTCTGGGCCGCCAACGAACATCTCGATCCCGCTCTCCTTGAACATCACCGCGTTCTCGAATTGCGTTACCTCGGCCAAAGCTCGGAACTAGGTGTGCCGTTGGTCGAGAATGCCAGAACGCTGGAAGCCGTCACGGGCGCATTCCATGCCGAACATCAGAGAAGATTCGGCTACGCGATGCCGTCAAGAGCTGTCGAAATCGTCACCGCTCGGCTAACGGCGCGCGTCCGACGGCCGGCTCTCGACGCGGAGCAACTACCTGCCTTCGTGGAACGCTCGCCAGATTCGCGCCGTGTCTGGTTTGCCGCCACGGGGTTCGTTCAAACACCAGTCTATCAACGTCAGGCGCTGGCGTTCGGCTCGCGCCTAACGGGGCCCGCAGTGATCGAACAAATGGATACGACCACGATTGTGCCGCCGGGTTGGAGCCTGACCGTAGACAGGGTGGCAAACCTGATACTTTCGCGCGAGACACGTTGATGCAGGCTGATCCAATTCTTACCGAAGTCGTCGCCCGTTCGCTCACGCTCGCGTCAGAGGAAATGGGCGCCACGCTGATCGCGCTCTCATTTTCGCCAAACATCAAGGAGCGCTGGGACTGCTCCTCGGCGATCTTCGACGCAGCTGGCAATGTGATTGCGCAGGCCAATCGCGTCCCACTCCATCTCGGCTCCATGATCGGCGCCGTCGAGGCACTCCTGGAAAAATATCCCCTTGAGCGAATCCAACCTGGAGACATGTTCCTCGCCAACGATCCCTATAGCGGCGGCGGCACACATCTGCCGGACATCAACATCATCGCGCCCGTATTCGCCGAACAGCGACTGGTCGCCTTTGTCGCTAATATTGCCCATCATGCCGATGTCGGCGGCATGGTGTCTGGCTCCGAATCGACATTGTGCTCGACCATCTTCCAAGAAGGCGTACGTCTACCGATGGTCCAGATCGCGAGAGCCGGTGCGATCGTCGATGATATCGTCGATATCGTCCGACTGAACAGCCGCACCCCTGAGGAGCGCCAAGGCGACCTGCAAGCGCAATTCGCAGCCTGCCGCGTCGGCGCGGAGCGCGTGGGTGCGCTCTTCGCCCGCTATGGCATCGCCGCAGTGGACGGCTGCATCAAGAATTTCCTCGAGGCGACCGGCCGGCGTTTTCGCGCGGCGGTGCAAAACCTGCCGGATGGCAGCTACGACAGCGAGGCGCTGCTGGAGCAATCCGGCGGCGACCCCGACGCCTCCTTGCGTTTGCGCCTTTCGGTTTCCGGCGCGAGGCTGCGGTTCGACTTCTCTGAATGTGCGCCGCAGCTGCTTGCAACCAGCCGCAACATTCCTCGGAAAGCGGTACTGGCTACCGTCTACGCGATTGCGAAATCCATGATCGACCCCGATGTTCCCTCGAATTCCGGCTATTTCGATGCGATCGATGTCGTTACTCGCCCTGGCACGCTGACCGATCCGATGCCGCCGGCGGCCGTCGGAACGCGGGCAATCAGCTGCGGCGTCCTGGGCGACCTGATCGTCGCCGCATTGTCGCAAGCCGCGACAGATGGCGCCATGGCGGATAGCGGTCCTCATCATCTTGTCGTCTTTGGTGGACCAGACGCGAAGCGAAAGACCTTCTTCGTGGACTACGAAACAATTGCCGGAGGGGCCGGCGCCCGGGTTCGTACGCCCGGGCTCGATTCGGTGCGCGTTCACGCCTCAGGCGCCGCCAATCTTCCGGTCGAAGCACTTGAAAATGCCTATCCGCTCCGCGTCGAGCGCTATTTGCTGCGCAGGGGATCAGGTGGCGCCGGACGGATGAAAGGCGGTGATGGTGTCATCCGCGATTATCGTATTCTCGCCGATGACATCCATGTGAGCCTGTCATCGGCTCGCCAGGTCCGGCCGGCCCAGGGATTTGCCGGCGGCATGGAAGGGCTTTGCGGAGCCTTCCTTCTCAATCCGGATACCAGCGAGGAACGCCAATTGCCCTCTGCCGCGGTAGATTTGCCTTTACGTCGTGGTGATCTGCTGCGCGTGCTTACGCCAGGCGGGGGCGGAATGGGAAAGCCAAGTTTGAGTCGATGACTCCATTT
>JAJYAH010000414.1:0-6123 GCA_021779635.1 Pseudomonadota bacterium
AGACGTGAGCGGCCTGAGACCCGTATTGTGCTGTGCGAACCTGCCAATGCCCAACTGGTCAACAGCGGTACCACTCAGAAGCGCACTGCCGGCGGCGCACCGGCGGCCAGCCATCCGGCATGGGAGTCGCATCCAATCCAGGGCTGGACGCCGGATTTCATTCCAGCCGTGCTGCAAGAGGCGATCGATTCTAGATTCTATGACGAGATCGTGCCGGTCGCCGGCGCCGAAGGCATGACCTGGACGAGGAACCTCGCACAGAAGGAAGGGATCTTCACGGGGATTTCCGGAGGATCAACCTTCGCGGTCGCGCGTCGGGTCGCTGAACGTTCGCCGGTCGGCTCCGTCATCCTGTGCATGTTGCCCGACACGGGAGAGCGCTACCTCAGCACACCGCTGTTCGATTCCATTGCAGCGGAGATGAATGAAGAGGAACTTGCGCTGTCGCACTCGACCCCGAGTTGCCAATTCGCAGCTGCTTGAGCCCGCGGCAATGCAAGAACCAGCTTGCCAGACGGGCAAGGCCCTGGAAGAGACGCTCGATCCCGAAGACTGGACCGACATACGAGCTGTCGCACACCAGGCCGTTGACGATGCGATCGAATATCTGCGCGACGTTCGCGATCGCCCGGTCTGGCGGGACATGCCCGGTGAGATCAGGAGGACATTCGAGACGCCCCTGCCCCGCTCGCCCGCTCCGATCTCGACCGTTTACCGGGAGGTCACCGACGCCGTGATGACCTACCCAATGGGCAACATCCATCCGCGCTTCTGGGCCTGGTACATGGGGTCGAGCAACTTCACCGGTGCGCTGGCCGACTTCCTGGCGGCGGTCCAGGGCTCCAACCTTGGCGGCGGCAATCACGCAGCCGCGAAGATGGATGAGCAGGTCGTCGACTGGTGCAAGGAGATGATCGGCTTTCCCGCGTCGGCCAGCGGCACGCTCGTCAGCGGCGGATCGATGGCCAACACCATCGCCTTGATCGTCGCGCGCAACGTCAAGGCCGGCGTCGACGTGCGCGAACGTGGGGTGGCGGCCATCGAGAGGCCGCTCCGATTCTATGCCTCGGAACAGGTCCATAGCTGCCATCGCAAGGCGATCGAAGCGATGGGGCTCGGAAATTGCGCGCTTGAGCGCATCCCGACCGGGAACGATCTTCGCGTCGACCTTGGTGCGCTCCGCATCGCAATCGCGCGAGACCGCACTGCGGGCCTCCAGCCGGCCTGCCTGATCGGAAACGCCGGCACCGTCAACACCGGCGCAATTGATGATCTTCAGGCGCTTGCAGATCTGGCGGCGCAAGAAAACCTCTGGTTCCATGTCGACGGGTGCATCGGTGCGCTAATCGCCCTCGCGCCGGAAAACGCCCATCTCGTTCGCGGCCTGGCGCGCGCTGATTCCGTGGCGCTTGACCCGCACAAGTGGCTGCACGCACCCTTCGAAGTCGGATGCGTCCTGGTTCGCGACGCAGCAGCCCATCTGGCGAGCTTCTCGGTGGCGCAGGAATATCTGGAAAGGGCACCGCGCGGCATTGCCTCCGCAGAATGGCTCTATGAATACGGCCTGCAGACGAGCCGCGGCTTTCGCGCATTGAAAGTCTGGATGGCACTTAAGGAACACGGAGCCGACAAATTCGGGCGGCTCATTGATCAGAACATCGCGCAAGGCCATTACCTCGACGGATTGATCGCCTCGGAGCCGCTCCTCGAAAGCGTCGTACCGGCGACGATCAATATTGTTTGTTTTCGTTATCATCCACCAGGCCTCGACGAAGCTACCCTAAAGCATCTCAATGTCGAGATCATGATACGGCTGCAAGAGGACGGCATCGCCGCCATTTCCGACACGACTATTTGCGGCAAACACTGTTTGCGGGTTGCGATCAACAACCATCGCACGCGGCGCTCCGACCTCGACCTTCTGGTGCGCGAGGTTGTTCGTCTCGGGCGGGAAATTGCGATCCGGAATGACAGCGGAGGCAGCCGGCAAGACTGGACGCAAACGGAGGGAGGATCGCGAAGCAACGCGCGAACATGACCATGGATGTGGGCGAGTGGCTGGGAAGTATCGGTCTCGGACAATACCAGGCCGCCTTTCGCGATAACGAGGTCGACGACGAGGTCCTTCGGACCCTGACAGCCGACGATCTGAAAGATCTCGGCGTAACGCTCGTCGGACACCGTCGCAAGATTATGACTGCGATCGCGGGGCTGTCGGCTTCGGCTGCGCATTCCCATGCGTTTGCGGACACGAGGCTCACGCCGCCTGCCGCAGCCACAATTCAGGTTGCGCCAGAGCGCCGCCAACTGACAGTTTTGTTCTGCGACCTGGTGGGTTCAACGGCCATGTCCGCTCGCCTTGACCCCGAAGACATGCGGGAAGTCATTCGAGATTATCAGGACGTCTGCACCACCGTGGTTGCGCGCTACGACGGTTTCGTCGCCAAGTTCATGGGTGACGGCGTGCTTGCCTATTTCGGCTTTCCCCGGGCCCACGAGGATGACGCGGAGCGCGCCGTGCGGGCCGGGCTCGATCTGACCGATGCGGTCGCCGCGCTCGGAACGCGGGACAGAGACGCCTTGAAGACGCGCATCGGCATAGCGACCGGAATAGTCGTGGTCGGCGACCTTGTCGGTCAAGGCTCGGCTCAAGAGCAGGCGGTCGTCGGCGATACGCCAAACCTTGCGGCGCGCCTGCAGACGCGCGCAGAGCCCGGCGCCGTCCTCATAGCCGACCAGACTCGCCGACTTCTCGGTGACACATTCGAGCTGGCCTCGTTGGATCTGAACGATGTGAAGGGATTCGATACACCGATCCATGCGTGGACGGTCTTGCGCGAAGCCGAAACGGAAAGCCGCTTCGAAGCGTCGCGATCCAACCAGATGACGCCGTTCATTGGTCGCGAGCCCGAAGTTGCGCTACTTGTCGAGCGATGGAAGGACGCATGCGCGGGCGAAGGCAAGGTTGCCTTGCTCTCGGGCGAGGCCGGCATCGGCAAGTCGCGCATTTTGACCAGCTTGCGCGAACGCGTCGCCGATGAACGGCATCTGACGATCCGCTACCAATGCTCTCCACACCACGTGAACGATGCTTTCTACCCGATTGTCAGTCAAATCTGGCGAGCCGCAGAGTTTACGACTGAAGAGGCCCCCGAGGCACGACTTGCAAAGCTCGAGGGCATGGCTCGCCGATCGCGGCTCGAGCCGGCGGAGGTCGTTCCGTTCGTGGCCTCGCTCTGCTCGGTTCCTTTCGACGGGCACTATCCTCCGCTTGAGATGTCGCCTCCCGAACAGAAGGAGCGTCTGATCGCGGCCCTACTTGCGCTCTTTGAAGGCCTCACCCTAGAAGCACCATTGCTCGCGCTATTGGAAGACGCTCATTGGATCGACCCCACCTCGCTAGAGGTGTTCAATCGACTGGTCGATCGGGTGCCGAAATTGCGTGTGTTCTTAATCATTACGTATCGCCCCGAATTCGTCCCGCCATGGCTTGGCCAAGGCCATGTCTACTCGCTGGCGCTAAGCCGCTTCGGACGACGCCACGCCCTCGCCATGATCGGTCGCGTTGCCGGCGGCAGAAGCTTGCCGGCCGAAGTTCTAGAACAGATTGTCGCCAAGACCGACGGCGTTCCCCTTTTTGTCGAGGAACTGACGAAGACCGTGCTCGAGTCCGGACTTCTGCGCGAACAGAACGGATCGTACATCCTCGCCTCGACGCTCACGCCGCTCGCGATTCCGTCGACGCTCCAAGACTCTTTGATGGCGCGCCTCGATCGTCTGGCCCCCATCAAGGAGATCGCGCAGATCGGAGCGACCATCGGCCGCGAATTTCCCTATGACCTCCTGGAAGCGGTCGCGCCCAATCAGGGCGGCACGCTCCAAGATGCACTCGCTCAGTTGGTCGCCGCAGGCCTGATCTTCAGTCATGGGATACCGCCCGACTCGAGCTACACGTTCAAGCATGCGCTTGTGCAGGATACGGCCTACGCGACGCTGCTCAAGAGCCGGAGGCAGCAGTTGCATCAGCGCATCGCCGAAAGCCTTCGTGATCGGTTTCCGGAGCGGGCTGATCGTGAGCCTGGGATAGTGGCGCATCACTTCACGCGGGCAGGGCTACCGAAAGCGGCAATCGAGTGGTGGGGTCGCGCCGGCGACCGCGCGATGCGCCGCTTCGCGAACGACGAAGCGGCTCTCAGCTATGCAAACGGCCTGAACCTGATGACCGACCTGCCGGCTGGTGAGGAGCGCAATCGCCAGGAACTGGCGCTCCGACTCGCGCTGGGTCCGGCGCTGCTTGCCGCACGAGGCTATGCGTCGAACGAGGTTGAACGAAATTATCAAGAAGCAAGCCGCTTGGCCGAAGCCTTGTCCGACAGAGAGGCCGTGTTTACGAGTGCGCGCGGACAGTGGCATTACCTCTACGACCGGAGCCAACTTGATCGCGCGCTGGCGCTGGCTGAGCGGCTGCGCGTCCTTGGGACGGAGGATTTGAGCGCCGAAAAGAGCAGCCTCGCGTTCCGCGCGGTCGGCTCGACACTCATGAGCAAAGGTCAATTCGCCCGCGCGATCGAGGCTTTCGAACGCTGCATCGCGCATGGCGGCCAAACACCCGTCGGCGCTTCTTTCGCACATCATGGCGAGGAACCGCACATCGTCGCGCTGCAATACAAGGGATTGTCCCTCGCAGTTCGCGGCTATGCCGATTCTGGTTTGGCATCGGCGCAATCAGCGCTCTCGCTGGCCAAGACCTTGAACTTCCCGTTGATGGTCGCCTTCGCATCGACTGCAGTCGGCATGGTGTTGATGCTGCGGCGAGAATATCGGCCCTGCGCCGCTCTCGTGCGACAGCAGATCGACTTTTGCTCGGAACAGGGCTTCATTTTCTGGTCCGCTGCGCACGAAATTCTTCACGGCGCCACGCGAGCCTGTCTCGACAGAGACCCGGAGGGCCTCACACAGTTGGAAGAAGGTATCGGGAGCTGGAAGAAGACCGGCGCAGCGCTTCACGTCCCGACCTGGTCGTCCTATCTAGCCGAAGCAGCACTCTGCGTTGGTGACATCGGCCTCGCGGAGGAGGCAGTACTGCGCGGGATCGCGACGTTCGAAGAGTCCGGCGACGCCTTCGCACTCGCAGATCTGAAAAGGCTCGCCGGTCGGATATTGCTCAGACAAGGTCTTCGCGACCGCGCCCGCTGCGAATTCGAAGCGGCCATGGACATCGCGCGGCGGCAGGACGCTGGACTATATCTGCTGCGGTCTGCTCGCGACCTCGCGCAGCTCATCACCGATGACGGCGACGCAGTTACTGCGCAAGGTATTTTGTTGCCGGTCGCCGAGAGCATCGTGGAATTTCGGAGCGGGCCCGACTTTCAGGAAGCGGAGGCGCTGCTCTCCACCCAAGCGCCAAGTTAAGACCTGCTCAAGCGCCCGTGCCCAACGTTTGGGTCCGCTTCGGGGGCATTAGCGGAATCCGCACAATGCTCTTCCCCAGGTGCGCGTTAGCACCGGAAGCGGACACAGGTCGTCACATCGTAGCGTTTAAACTACGACAGGTTACGCTGCGGTGACCGGATCAAGGCGAAGCCGCGAAATCGCTTGATATTCGAGGCTCAAGAGAATGTCAGTACAGCATTTGGTACTGCACGGATAACGGCTATCAGATTTAACTACTGATAGAGCTACGCTTTTAGACCCGTTCCAGTCCATCATGGGTGCCGTGGCAAATTTCCAGCGCAAGTCATAAATTTAATTAGGCCATTTTATCTTCAGTCGATCCCGTATGCGTGATGGACCGAGTGACAATTGGTTCGACCAGCTTTCCGAAGATTGCTCCTTCTAGGACCATAAGGGTCAGAATTGGAAGCGAAAATCGCCCCTCTCGGATTCTCAGCGCACACGACCCGGCGCGTACGCACACCTCCCGCAAAACGCATGTCAGCCTCGTACACTTAAATTGCGAGCATCGATCCCGCTTTGCGAGAGCTATCGGCTGCCGATCGCGGCTTCTCGATTTGTCGAGGACGCCCACGAACCTTCGAAGGCACCCTTGTCTTGTCGGTGGACGGCTGACCACTTGGCGGCGCTTCAAGAGTGCGCCAAGAGCCGCCTCCTCCTCCATCTGCG
>JAJYAH010000414.1:6133-6460 GCA_021779635.1 Pseudomonadota bacterium
TGCGCCGGCGAGCGCGCCTTGTCCTACGCGGCCCGCAGGGTTTCGGGACTTCTTCGGTAGTCGTCCAACCACCCGATCAAGCGAGTCAACAAGCCGGAAGGTTCGCCGCCATCCTCGTTAGGCGAGAAAGGGTCTGTGTAACATCTGGCGCCTGCGGCCTTGGCAATCTGTGCCACCAGTTCGGTCATGCCGGGCGCACCCGCGGTATAGACGAGGTCGTCCGGCGACAGAGCTGGCAGGTAATCTGTCGGCCGGCCGCTTCGAATAGCGTACGAGACGCTCTGCGGCTCGGATACGACAGGAACGATGGTGACGTTTGGAAAGCGC
>JAJYAH010000415.1 GCA_021779635.1 Pseudomonadota bacterium
GCCAATTGAGGCATGAAGCTCCGGAGCGAGAGATTCGGATTAAAAAAGGGGTCGGACAGCAGCTTTTCGCCCCATTTGGCGGTCATGAAATTAACTTCGCGCTGAAAACGCCGTTTCTTTTCTGCGGTCTGGTCCGAACCCCGAGATTTGGATTCGTGATGATGCAGCACCGCGTAAGGCGTCCAGATGATCCGATATCCGGATTCTCTGACCCGCAAACACAGATCGACATCGTTAAAGGCAACGGGGAGGTTGTCGCGATCCAGTCCGCCGACTTGGTCGAACACTGAGCGCCGAATCAGGAGGCAGGCCGCGGTGACGCAACTGACGTCCTGCGGCAGCGCCAAGCGTCCGAAGGCCCCTTTTTCGCTGCCCGGGGATCCCAGGTACCGGTGCTCGGCAACTCCGCCGATGCCGAGGACGACGCCGGCGTGCTGTAGCGTTCCGTCCGGATAAAGCAGTTTCGCGCCCACGATACCGATCGTGGGGTCGCTGAAATATCGCGCCATCTCCTTGAGCCAGCGGGGATCGATCATGGAGACGTCGTTGTTCAGCAGCAAGACCAGTTCGCCACTCGATTGAGCGATCGCCCTGTTGTTGATGTCGGAATAGTTGAAGGGGCCCGGACACCTCACGACCTTTATCCCTCGTTTTCCAACCTCCGCGAAATAAGCCAATGTCCCGGGCTCGCAGCTGTCGTTGTCGGCGATGATGATCTCCAGCCCCGGGTAGTCGGTTTGCGTCAGCAATCCATCGATCGCTGCCTGCAGAATGTCGGGAAAATCGCGGGTGGGGATGACAACGGAAATGCGGGGCCAGGACACGGGATCAGGACGAACCACGTGGTGAAAATCCGCCATCACGTCTTCGATCTCGACGGATTTGCCGAAGCTGGCGAAATGTTCGACCAGCGCGCGGCGCGCCGCTGCAGTGGCTCGGCCGAAATTGGCGCAAGACATTGTCGCGGCATGGTCATGGTACAGGATATAGGGAATGTGAATAATCGGTCCCTTCGTCGAAGCGATGACGCGAAGCGCAAGGTCATAGTCCTCGCTGCCCTCGTAACCGGCGCGGAAGCCGCCGACACGCTCTATCGCGGCGCGCTTGTAGGCCGTTAGATGGTTCAGGTAATTCTGGCCGTAGAAAAGCTCGGGACTCCAGTCTGGTTTGAAGTCCGGATCGAAGCGTTTGCCGCGAGCATCCAGCTTGTCCTCGTCGGAATAGAATATGTCTGCATCTCGGTTCTGCAGGACAGCCTCGGCGACCATATAGAGCGCATGGTCGGCAAGTGCGCCATCATGGTCGAGAAGCGCAACGTATTCGCCCTCGGCCAGAGCAAGTGCTGAATTGCTTGCTGCTGAAACATGTCCGTTGATTTCCCGATAGACGCATTTGATACGGCTGTCTGCGTGCGCATATCTGTCAAGAATTTTCCGGATATGCAGAGACGCAGAGGCGTCGTCTGCGATGCACAGTTCCCAGTGCGGGTAGATCTGATTGCGTACGCTTTCGATGGCCTTTCGGAGAAGCGGCGCGGGCGTCTCAAACACCGGCATGACTACCGATATCAGAGGTCGGGCGGGAAGCCTGCCGATACGACTCCGAATCTTGTGACGGTCCAACTTCGACAGCGCGTCGAAATTCCGTATCCAGTGGCCGTAGTCTGTTATGCCAAAAATGCGAATGCGGATAAGCCGCAAGCCTCGGAAAGGGACGCCCGCAATATACCTAATCAGCGGCTTGGACCACGTCGGCATCCTTTTAAACGCGGCGCGCAACAAAAGGATCACCTGCAATTTGCCGTCCTTAGAATATCGGTCGGTAGAATCTTGAGCCCGAAAGAGCGCCATAATACTTGATCCGGGATATCTTCATTCAAATGCGATCCGTTATCATTCCGTTCTCGCGTTTGCACAATGAATTCGTGAGTAGTCAGGCAGGCCGGGATCCTCAGGCAGTCCGCTTAACCATCCACAAGGTGCCAATCGGTTATCGACAGAAAATCGACGGTGATAGTTTTCAGATTGCGCCGATGGAGCATTCATGAAGCGTGAAATCGTGTCAGGTCAAGACGGGTGATATCCTGAGTGGAGCATTGCCCTTCCCATGTATTTCTCAATTTAGTATACTCTGTTCTCTGTTCGCGCGGCATCAGAAAAGGGCTTTATAGGGCGTTCGTGGCCGCCGGTTGTCGGTTGGTGGGTACCTGGGGAAAACAGGCCATATAGAACACGTTGCGCGTCCGGCGACGTCCGCCCTTGATGTGCCGCTCACCTCGACGCCGGCTGCTGTCGCATCGTAAGGAGCCAGACCCAGCAAGGCCGCAACGATCTTATTGTTGGCTTGCCCTAGTTCCGGCATGGCGGCAATGAGCGCAGCAGAGGTCGTGCGGCCGATTCCCGAAACGCTTTCGGTGATCTCGGCGAGTTCGGCAAAGCGCGGCATGGCCTGGATCATTGCCTCGATCCTGATCAGTTCGACAGCGATCGTCTTCGATATCCGGGCCTGTATCCGCCGAACCGCGGCTGGCACCGCATGCTGACCTTGGCTTTCCAGCTTGGCCCTGCACGGCCCGGCGCGCTTTCACCATCTGTTGAAGCTGCTCGCGCGCCGCATCGTAGGCCTGGCCCGGAGCTTCGTCGAAGGTCTCGGCGAACCAGGCAATCATCTCAGCATCGATCGTGTCATTCTTGGCGAATGTTCGACTGGGTAACTGTCCGGGGTTCGAGAGGGCGCGATTGCGTCCGCAGCGCCAGCGTGGCAAATTACGCGAAATTACTGCAAAAAGATGGATCGAATTTCCGTGATACCTGCAGAAGTCTCCCGCCGCGCGGTCGCGGCGACGCTCCTGATCGCCGTAGTGTCGCTGTTCCGCTTGGTCTGGCAGGCCAACACGCCGCTCGTTATCCTCTGGTGGGCGCCCCATGACGACGGTCTGTTCATGCGGCTTGCCGCGAATATCGCGTCCGGAAAATGGCTCGGACCTTACAACCAGTTCACCTTGATGAAAGGGCCGGGCTATCCGCTGTTTCTTGCTGCGAGCGCGGCCAGCGGCCTGCCCGTCACGGTCACGCATGCGATCCTCGCCATCGTCGCGAGTCTTTCCGCCGCCTGGGCGATCGCGCGCGTCAACGGCTCGCGGTCTCTTGTGATCACGGCGTTCCTGCTCCTGATCTTTCTGCCCGTCAGTTTTGATCCTGATCTGGGCAGGATTTTCAGGGACCAAATCTACTGGGGCCTGACGCTTCTATTCTTCTCGACTTTTGCGGTGGTGATGCTCGCGCCACCGGCGCGGACCGCGCCGCGCCTGTGGCTGGCGGTGACGTGCGGCGCGATTCTGGGCTGGACCTGGCTGACGCGCGAAGAGGGGGTCTGGCTCATTCCGGGCATCGCGATCGTGCTTATCGGAAAGGCGCTGCAATGCCGGCTCGACAAACAACGGCTGCGTCCCACCGTCACCGCCGCGGTCACCGTCGCCGCCGGCTTTGCCGCAGTATATCTGTCGTTCCTGACGGCCAACGCGATCTACTACGGCCGGCCCGTCGGGGTTGACATCAAGGAATGGAACTTCACTGCTGCGCTTTCGGCACTGGAAAGCATCGATGATGGTGGCGCGCCGACGCCCTACGTTCCAGTATCGAATGGCGCGATACGGCAGGCGGCGGAGGTCAGCCCGACTTTCCGGCCGCTCGCCGCGAGTCTTGAAGGCCCGCTCAAGGTTTGGCAAAGTCATGGCTGCGCAGTGTACTCCTGGACGTGTGGCCAATTCGCCGGCGGCTGGTTCGTGTGGGCGCTGCGCGATGCGGGCGCGAGCAACGGGTTTTACGCCTCTCCCGCCATCGAATCCCGCGAGTTCGGCAAGGTGGCGGACGAAATACGACAGGCCTGTGATCAAGGCCGGCTGCGCTGTCACGCCCGGCTGGTTGATCTCGTTCCTCCGATCACTCCGGAACAGTGGTGGAAAATCCCCGGCGCCACGTTGAACGCGATCCGGTTGATCAGTCTTGTGAGCGTGCCCTCGATCGGTGAGCGGCAACCTATCTCAGAGAGGAACATCGCGATATTCAATCGCTATTGGCAGTTCCTGAATTTTCCCCGTGCCGTTCCGCCGATTGCGGAGACGATCGTCTCCGGGTGGTTCTACAACAAGGCGGACGCCAGCGAGTGGCCGGCTTTTCGGGTAGACGGCGAAGCTACGGATATTGCGACCTTGGTCAAGCGCGTTGCAAGTCCCGACCTCGTCACCGCGTTTCATGATCCAGGCGCAACGCAGAACGGGTTTCAGGTCACGTATGGCTGCAAATCGACCTGCAAGCTTTCAGCTACGCTCAGCAACGGCCGCGAAATAGCAGTCGCGCTGTCTCCCTGGCGCACGGCGAACGCTGCGGAAGGTGAACGTACCCTTTACATCGATTCAGTCGTGCCGCAACATGCATTGGCCGGACCCGACCCCCGCAATGCGGCGGCGCGCGCGGTCACCAGCGCCGCATTCCGGATCTACCACGTTCTTTTCCCGGTGGTGCTTGGGCTCGGACTGCTCTGCTATGCCTTCAGAATCATTGGCGCGGTCCGGATGCGCCAATTCACGCCGGCGCTGATCCTGGCTACCGCGGCGTGGGCGCTGATCCTGACGCGTTGTGTTCTGATAGCGCTAATCGATGCGATCTCGTTCCCGGCCATCCAAATGGGTTACTTGGCGCCGGCATCGTATTTGGCCGGGTTGGCGGCCATGCTGTCTTTCTGCGCTATCAGATCGCAAGACCCGCTAACCAAGCGTCGCGGTGACCAAAGAGGATCAGATTGCTTTTCACCCCCAGCAGCCGAGCCTCATCAATCTGAATGACCAACCGCTGTCACCCGCCACAGTTTTGCGCAAATCGCGCTCGCTCATCAGATTCAGATTCTCTTCTTTTGCAATCTCAGGTTGCTCGAGCCTTCTCAAGGATGAGTCGGAACCATGCCTTCGGCAACCAGTGCAAAAGCGGCAGTTGGGTGTGAAATTCGACCGGAAACCAGCGGTTGAGGTGGTGAGACAGAACCCCTTGCGCGCTACTCGAGCACATTCGGCCACCATCTTGCGCTGGTTCTCGAAGCAGCCGACGTGCTCCAGCACCGCGGAAGAATGCACATAGTCGAATGCCCCGTCCTCGAAGGGCAGGTCTAACGCGTCGGCGTGAACGAAGCGAAGGCCGGGATACAACTCTTCCAAAAATCGCGCGTCATCGATCCCGGCAGCGACAATCTTGTCCTTGTAGGGATACAGCATCTCGAAATAATTCGATGACGTCGCGCCGAAACAGAACCGAAACGCATTCAAGCATGGCCTGTTTACGAAGGGCGCGATTGAAGAGCAAAAACAAGCTGAGGTATTGATAAGACGGTCGCAGAAGCTGCTGCAGGATATTAAGTGATGCGAAAACTTTTCCGGCGTCGGATATACTGTAGAAGTCTCGACTTAATCTGACAATTTGGTTTGAAATGGTGGGCAATGAGCCTGCGGGGCGAGCGGGAGCGCTCACCCAAACGGCGCGCCCGCGCTGCCCCGCAGGTTCCGCACAGGAGCCTACACATGACGCAAGAGCAGAAAGTTATCCGGGCCAAGGTTGGCGTGCTCGAACTGGCCAAGCAATTGGGCAATGTCAGCCCGGCCAGCAAGATGATGGGCTACAGCCGCGACTGCTTCTACCGGTTTAAGGAACTTACCACAAAGGAGGCGAGCTGGCGCTGCAGGAAATCAGCCGCAAGAAGCCGATCCTGAAGAACCGTGTTGGCGCCGAGATCGAAACGGCGGTCGTGGCGCTGGCGATCGAGCGATCGAGCAGCCGACCTGGGCCAGGTCCGCGCCTCCAACGAATTGAAGAAGCAAGGCCTGTCGGTCTCGCCCTTCGGCGAGCGCTCGGTCTGGCTGCGCCACGATCTGGCGAACACCAAAAGGCGGCTCAAGGCGCTGGAAGCCAAGATGGCGCAAGAGAGCTTCGTGCTGACCGAATTCCAGGTCGTCGCTCTGGAAAAGGCCAAAATCGAGAAGGAGGTCCACGGCGAGTTTGAAAGCGAATGTCCCGGCTATTGCGGCGCCCAGGACACCTTCTATGTCGGTAACATGAAGGGCGTTGGCCGCATTTATCAGCAGACCTTCATCGATACCTACGCCAAGGTGGTGTTTGCCAAGCTCTACGACCGCAAGACGCCGATCACCGCAGCGGAGATTCTGCACGACCGGGTGCTGCCATTCTTCGAGGAGCATGGCATCGCGTTGTGCCGGGTGCTGACCGATCGCGGCACCGAGTATTGCGGCAATCCCCAACATCACGACCACGAGCTCTATCTCGCCGTCGAGGACATCGATCATACCCGCACCAAGACCAAGAGCCCGCAGACCAACGGAATCTGCGAACGCTTCCATCGCACCGTGCTCGATGAGTTCTATCGCGTGGCGTTCCGCAAGAAAATTTA
>JAJYAH010000416.1 GCA_021779635.1 Pseudomonadota bacterium
GTGTTCTTCTCCGAACCGGCGCGGATCGAGAGGGGAAATAACCGGGTCACCGAGACCATCGATTATCTGCGCTCCAAGGGCGACATTTATGAGGGCCGTCTGCCGCCGCCCAAGGGCGGTCCGGTCGAGGACTATGAAGATCGCGAGCAGACACTGTTTCGCGCCACCGCCTTTGGCGATGACGTCGACCGGCCGCTGATCAAGTCGGATGGTTCCTATACTTATTTTGCGTCCGATATCGCGTATCATCGGGACAAGTTCGAGCGTGGCTTCACGAACCTGATCGACGTGTTCGGCGCCGATCACGGCGGCTACATCAAGCGCATGCAGGCTGCCGTGAAGGCCATCTCCGCCGGCAGGGCAACGCTCGACGTGAAGGTGGTTCAGCTGGTCCGGCTGCTGCGCAACGGCGAACCCGTGAAGATGTCGAAACGCGCCGGCGAATTCATCACGCTGCGCGAGGTGGTCGACGAGGTCGGCAGGGATGCCGTCCGGTTCATGATGCTGTTCCGCAAGAATGACGCGGTGCTGGATTTCGACCTTGCCAAGGTGATCGAGCAGTCCAAGGACAACCCGGTCTTCTACGTGCAGTACGGCCATGCCCGCGGCCATTCCGTGTTCCGCAATGCGCGCGAGGTGATCCCGGACCTGCCGGAGGAGGAGGGCGCCCGGGCGGTGTTCCTCGGCGACGCAGCGGTGGGGCGGCTGACCGACCCGGCGGAACTGGACCTGCTGCGGCGTCTGGCGCTCTACCCCCGGATGATGGAAGCTGCGGCGGCCGCACATGAGCCACACCGAATCGCCTTTTACCTGTATGATCTCGCCAGCGAATTTCATGCGCTGTGGACTAGGGGGCGCGATTTGCCCTATTTACGCTTCATTATAACTAATGATGCAGAGATCACGAAGGCGCGGCTGGCCATGGTCCAGGGCGTCGTCTCGGTTCTGGCATCTGGGCTCGCCGTTCTCGGCGTTCACGCTCCGGACGAGATGCGGTAGACAGGGGGCTAAGGCCGCTCACATGGGGATCTGTGAGGGCATCTGGCAGGGGCTGGCTCGTTTGTAGGGGCGGGTTGGCAGCTTTCCCGAAGGGGACGCATCATCACGATGGTTGATCGATATCAGGACAGACCTTTTCCCGCGGACGACGACTATCATCGCGGCGATGATTTTCATGCGTCCGCAAAGGGCGAGAGCGACCCGCTGGCGGAGCTTGCGCGCCTGATCGGGCAGACCGATCCGTTCGCCACCATGGGCCGCGCCAATCAGCCGGTGCAGCCACGCGTGCGCGATCAGTATGAACCCCCGGCAGTGCCGGATGATGCGTTGGCGGATGACGATGGCGTTTCCGCCGGTCCGCCGCCCTGGATGCAGCGCGTGGCGCGGCACGAAGCCCCGCCGCAGGATTACCCGAGCGCCGTGCATCCGCTGCAGCGTTACGCAGCCGCGCATCCTGCGCCTGAGCCGGACTACCATCAGGCGCCGCCCTTCGCCGATGAAGCCGATCAAGAATCCGATCCGTCGCGTTATGATGATGCGCTGTACGGCCAGCTGGATTCAGATGCGCAGGAAATCCGGCACGCTCAGGCCTATTCGGATGATCCCTACGCCTACCAGGACGACTATGCCGAGGCCGCCGAAGAGCCGGTCCAGAAGCGCCGCGGCGGCATGGTCACGGTCGTGGTCGTTCTTGCACTGGCGGTATTGGGAACGGGGGCAGCGTTTGCCTATCGGACCTATGTCGGATCGCCCCGCAGCGGCGAGCCGCCGATCATCAGGGCGGATACCGGCCCGACCAAGATTGTGCCCGCGCCCGGCGATGCCAGCACCAAAGTGCCCGACCGCTTGGCGGCGGGCGATGGCACCGAGAAGATCGTCCCGCGCGAGGAGGCGCCGGTCGATGTCAACGCCCAGCCCGCGCCGCGCATGGTGTTTCCGCCGCTAAACCAGAATGCCAATCCGCCGTCCGTGGCAAGTGTGACTCCGAGCGGCCCGCCGCCGGTCAACGCCGGAAATGGCACGATGCCGAACAACGAGCCGCGAAGGATCCGGACCCTTTCCGTTCGAGGCGACCAGCCTGATGGCGCCGCAGTTCCGGCGACGACGCCGCAGCCTTCGGCGGCAAAGCCGGCAGCGGCTGCGCGAGCGGCTGCCCCACGAAATCCGCCGGTGCCGGCGGCGGCTGCCAATGCGAATGCCTCGACTGCCAACGCGCCGATGTCGCTGTCGCCGCAGGCCGGCCAACCGGCGCCCGCCGCCGACGCGCGTACCCGGGTCGCCACTAACACTCCGGCGCAAATCGGCTCCAGCGGCGGCTATCTGGTCCAGGTCTCTTCGCAGAAGAATGAGGCCGATGCGCAGGCCTCTTATCGGGTCCTGCAGGGCAAGTATCCGGCGGTGCTGGGGTCGCGCAGCCCCGTGATCAAGCGCGCCGATCTTGGCGACAAGGGAGTTTACTACCGCGCCATGGTCGGCCCGTTCGGCTCGCGCGAAGAAGCCTTGCAGCTCTGCGGCAGCCTCGAAACTGCCGGCGGAAAGTGCGTCGTCCAAAGGAATTAACGGCCGTTTCCTTGACCCTAATGCCGTCAACGGGCTAATCGCCCAGGATGAACACGCGGGCATTCATCACAGGCGTATCCGGACCGGAATTGAACGCTGCCGAGCGTGAATTCATCCGTTCGGAACGGCCGTGGGGATTTATTCTTTTCAAGCGGAATATTGAAACGCCGACGCAAGTATCTTTGCTTATTCGTGAATTGCGGGAATCGATCAATGATCCGGAGGCGCCGGTTCTGATCGATCAGGAGGGCGGCCGGGTGCAGCGTTTCGGCCCGCCGCACTGGCCGATCTATCCGCCGGGGGCCGTCTTTGGTGCGCTTTACGACATCGATCGGGCACTCGGCCTGTCCGCAGCCCGGTTAAGCGCGCGGCTGATCGCCGCCGACCTCATCGAGACCGGCGTTACAGTAGACTGCCTGCCGCTGGCGGACGTGCCGGTTCCCGGCGCCGACGTGGTAATCGGCAACCGCGCTTACGGAACCGAGCCGCAAAAGGTTGCGGCGATCGCGCGCGCAGTGACGGAAGGACTGGAACAGGGCGGCATTTTACCGGTTCTTAAGCACATTCCGGGGCATGGCCGGGCCACTGCGGATACCCATTTTAGGCTTCCGGTGGTCGATACGCCTCGCGAGGAGCTTGAAAGGGTCGATTTCGCCGCGTTTCGAGCGCTGGCGGATCTGCCGATGGCGATGACCGCACATGTTGTGTTTAGCGCACTGGACCCCGCCCATCCGGCGACGACTTCTGCGACAATCATCGAACAGGTGATTCGCGGCGTGATCGGGTTCCAGGGTTTGTTGATGAGTGATGACGTGTCCATGAACGCGCTAGCGGGATCGATTGCCGAGCGGACCCGAGCCATCATCGCCGCCGGCTGTGACATGGTTCTGCATTGCAACGGCAAGCTCGACGAAATGCGCGAAGTCGCGGCAGAGACGCCGGAATTGTCGGGCAAGGCGCTGCAGCGCGCCAGGATGGCGCTGGCGTCGCGCAAGCCTCCGCAGCCGTTCGATCGGTTGGCGGCGCGGGCCGAATTGGATGTTTTGATTGATCGGGCAGGATTGGCAGGCGCATGAGCGCGGAAATTCTATCGTTTGAGACCGGACGTCCGGCCGAAATCGCGGACGGCGAACCGTCGCTGGTCGTCGATGTCGAGGGTTATGAGGGCCCGCTCGACCTCTTGCTGGCGCTGGCGCGGCAGCAGAAGGTCGATTTGGCCAAGATTTCCATTCTGGCGCTCGCCGATCAGTACCTCGTCTTCATCGAGGCCGCCCGCAAGATTCGCCTCGAGCTTGCCGCCGATTATCTGGTGATGGCGGCATGGCTTGCGTTCCTGAAATCACGGTTGCTGCTCCCCGAGCCCGCCACGGCGGACGGCCCCAGCGCCGAGGAAATGGCGACAGCGCTGGCCAACCGGCTGCGCCGGCTTGAGGCCATTCGCGAAGCCTCGAACCGGTTGATGAACCGCCCGCAATTGCAGCGCGACATTTTTCCGCGTGGCAATCCGGAAGCCATCGCCGAGATCAAGCATCCCAAGTTCACCGCAACGCTGTTCGACCTCCTGACGGCCTACGCCGCGCAGCGCCAGCAGCGGGTGCTGGCGACGGTGCATCTGGCGAAACGCACGGTGTGGTCGCTGTCCGAGGCAAGAGCCTCGCTCGAACGCCTGGTCGGAATGGCCGAGGACTGGAGCCGCCTCGACCGGTACCTGATCAACTACGTCGTCGACCCCTCGCAAAAAGCCACCGTTTTCGCGTCCAGCTTTGCTGCGGCGCTGGAAATGGTCAGGGAAGGCGAGGTGGAGTTGCACCAGAAAGAGGCGTTCGCGCCGCTGTATTTTCGAAAGCGTTCGCCGCAATCAGTACCTGACGCGATGGCCGCGCCGGATCTGCCGGCCGAGTAAGTGGAAGAAGGAGACCTTGCCATGGCAAGCCTGGCGGAAAAGCGCATAGCGGATGTCGAGGAGCGTTCGGTAGATCCGGAAGCGCGGCCCGAGGAATTGCGGCTGCTGGAAGCGCTGTTGTTTGCCTCGACCGAGCCTCTCGATCAGGCCACGCTGGCAAAGCGCATGCCGGATGGCGTCGATATCAAGGTCGCGCTGGCGCAACTGCAGGCGGATTACGCCTCGCGCGGCGTCAATCTGGTGCGCGTCGCCAATAAATGGACCTTCCGCACCGCAAGCGATCTGTCGTGGCTGATGACGCGGGAGAGCACCGAGACCCGGCGGCTGTCGCGCGCGGCCATCGAGATGCTCGCGATCATCGCCTACCATCAGCCGGTCACCCGTGCCGAGATCGAGGAAATTCGCGGCGTGGTCACCTCCAAAGGCACGCTGGATGTGTTGCTGGAGACCGGGTGGATTCGCCCGCGCGGCCGTCGCAAGACACCGGGCCGTCCGCTGACCTTCGGAACCACGGAAGCCTTTCTGTCGCAGTTCAGCCTGGAAGCGCTCGGCGATTTGCCGGGCCTGGAGGAACTGAAAGGCACGGGCTTGCTGGATTCGCGGCTGCCCTCCGGCTTCAGCGTTCCGGCGCCGTCGGACGATCCGGCCTTGCGCGATGACGAGGACCCGCTCGAGATCGGCGATCTGGAACTTGCGCTGGCGCCAGTCGCGGACCCGGAAACCGGGGAAGCAGGTTAGTTTCGAACCTGCATCGGCATCGTTGGCGACCCAAGGGGACGCCGATTAACGCTAGGCAGCTAACCGCGATTTGACGCGGCTTAAGTCCTTGTTTTTGACACCTCCCGAGCCTACTTTCCGGGAAGGATCAGGCCGGGTCGCCGGCCTTGCGTGTTTGGAGGGTTGCGGGATGGGTTCGCTTAGCATTTGGCACTGGATCGTCGTGATCGCAGTCGTCCTGCTGTTGTTCGGCCGTGGCAAGATTTCAGACCTGATGGGCGATGTCGCACAGGGCATCAAGGCCTTTAAGAAGGGCATGCAGGACGATGACAAGACTGCAGAAAAACCCGAGCCCGTGAAGTCGATCGACCATGACGCAACGCCGTCTGCGGCGGCGCGGTCGGATGTCGGCAGCAAGGCTGTCTAAGCCAAGGGCTGTCTGAGCAAAGGGACTTGCGGCAGCAGGGTTGCGACCAGGCCGGAAGGAGACGCGGGCGGCCCAAATCGTGTTTGATGGTTGGGTAAAATCGCCTCGCGCGAGCGGAATTTTTCATGTTCGACATCGGGTGGAGTGAATTCGTCGTCATCGCGGTTGTCGCGCTGATCGCCATCGGCCCGAAGGAATTGCCGGGCGTGCTGCGCATGGTCGGGCAGTGGATGGGCAAGGCGCGCAAGATGGCCGCCGAATTCCAGGGCCAGTTCCAGGAAGCGATGCGGGAGGCCGAAATGGCCGACCTCAAAAAGAGCTTCGACGAGGTCAGGGAGGCCGCATCCGGCTTCACCGGCGGCAACATCATGTCCTCCCTGCAAAAGGACGTCAGCGACTCGCTTCGGATCGATGATTTGGACAAGCCGGCGATATCAACGGATACGCCGGCGATATCGACCGATACGCCGGCGGTAGCGGCAACGGCCACGCCCGCGATCGACCTGCCGGCTATTCCGACAACACCCGAGGCGCCCACCCCGGCAACATTCGCCGAAGCTGACGCCCATGCGGCCGCGACGGAGCCCGTCGCCAAGGACGCCAAAGCGTCATGAGCGCCGAAGATATCGAGGCCAGCAAAGCGCCGCTGATGGATCACCTGATCGAGCTGCGCTCGCGGCTGATCAAGGCGCTGCTGGCGTTCGGCGTCGCCTTCATCTTCTGTTTCTTCTTCGCCAAGCAGATCTACAACGTGCTGGTATGGCCGTTCGTCTGGGTCGCGGGCGCGGAGAATTCGAAGTTCATCTACACCGCGCTGCTGGAATAC
>JAJYAH010000417.1 GCA_021779635.1 Pseudomonadota bacterium
GCCTCAATGGGGTTGCAACTAAGCGCTTACGATTCATGTGTGTGCTCCGATTTTGAAATCATGCACCAATTCCGATGGCCCCAAATTCGTTCCATCGCCGCTCGTCAGCCAGGAAAACGATACGTAGAATCTGGCCTGCGCATATGCCAATTTTGGCTGATCTCGTGGCGAGCACGATGTCGTCGACCTGGGCCAGCCAACGCTGGTTCGAACCGCCAGCTGTCTCTTCAGGAAGATTCAGCCCGACTTTTGTGTGCTGTTCGGTGTGAGTGTTACGCGGACGTTGCCCCGAATTAACTTCGTGGACTCATGCCTGTCATAACGAGCCGTTAAATGGCATCCCCACGAGGAGCGGCGATGATCAATGTTCCACCGGCAAGCTTTAGCGCCGAATTGGTTGCAATCATGAAGTCCGCGCTCGACGCGGCGGTTGATCCGGTCGATCCGTCACACCGAACGCCTGCCACCAAAGCGAAGATGGCGCAGCGAGTCGTCCTGACGGCCTCCGCAGGGATCATCCGCAAATCACGTGAACCGATGCCTAGACCAGCCAAACGGCCCTTGGGGGCTTCTTTGGGGACCGAACGCAAAACTCAGTATCTTCTATTAATGATTTCAATATGATAAAATAAACTCGTGGCGGAGAGAGTGTCAGTCAATCCTCATGATGTACAAGCCGTTTTTCATCCCAGCACGTCGACACCTACGGTTCGCGCTACAATTAATTGGTTCTGGTCCATGCTTCTCTGAAGTTCAAGTTTAGAGCGCAGGATGGCGCAGGAACGAGTGAGAAAGAGTAGCACGGGTCGGCCTTAGCATCTCCCTACCAGTTAAAACCGACGTTTTCCATTCATTCCAATGACCACGATACCCCCTTTTCGTATGAACGGCGGCTTTGCGCCAGCAGAGGTCATTCGGTGCTTCGATAAAAGCAGGTCTAGTCAACTTATTTCGCCTCTCGTGTCGTGCTGCTTCCCGCAGACCGTTGATGAACGGGACCGCTCGCGCCTATCAGATTGCGCGCGGTATTTATCAGCGCGAGATGCGAAAATGCCTGAGGGAAATTGCCCAACTGACGTTTTGACGATGGATCGTATTCTTCGGCAAGCAACCCAACATCGTTTCGCAATGATAAAAGTCTGGCGAAGAGCACTCGCGCTTCATCGATTCTTCCTTGCAGCACGTAGTTGTCGGCGAGCCAGAAGCTGCAAGCCAGAAAAGCGCCCTCGCCGGGCGGCAGTCCGTCAACTCCTTCGGTGGTTTGATATCTCTGCACAAAGCCATTGCGAACCAAGTTCCGTTCGATCGCGGCGATGGTGCCTATCACGCGGGAGTCTGATGAGGGCAAGAACCCGACCATTGGGATTAGCAGCAAACTGGCATCGATTGTGGCCGCACCAAAGGATTGGACAAACGAATTCAGCTTGACGTCGAATCCTTCGTCGCAAACGCGCTTATGAATCCTATCGCGAATTGACCGCCAATGACCCAATGGCGCTTCCAGACCAAATTCCTCGGAGGATCTCACGGCTCGGTCAAAAGCGACCCAAGCCATGACCTTGGAATGCGTAAAATGCTTACGCCCACCCCGCACTTCCCAAATTCCATCGTCTGGTTGGTCCCAGATAGTTTCGAGATGTTCGATCAGCGCGCATTCAAGTGCCCAACTCGCGTCATTTGCAGCAACGCCAGCCCGTCTGGCCACATACAAGGTATCAAGGACTTCTCCGTACACGTCGAGTTGAACCTGGCCGGCCGCCGCGTTACCGATCCGGACGGGGGCTGATTTTTGATAGCCCGAAAGCCACGGAACTTCGTACTCGACGAGTCGCCGCTCGCCAGCGACACCATACATAATCTGCAAATCATCCGGGCTGCCGGCAACCGCCCGCAGCAGCCACAGCCGCCAAGCTTTCGCTTCATCGAGAAATCCGGCTTCTAACAAGGCATATAATGTGAAAGTAGCATCGCGAAGCCAGCAAAACCGGTAGTCCCAATTGCGGGTACCCCCGATCTTTTCCGGCAAGGACGTTGTACCGGCGGCAACGATCCCGCCTGTCTTGCGATGCGAGAGCGCTTTTAGCGTCAGCAGTGACCGTACAACCGTCTCCGACCATTCCCCTGCCCGTCTGATGGGCGAGGCCCAGTTCGACCAAAAGAGTTCGACCTCTGCTAAAGCGTCGGTCGCCCGAAACGGCGGAGGTACCGGGTGATACGAAGGAGACCAACTCAAAGTGAAGGCTACTTCGTCACCGGCTACGACGTCAAATTCCCCGACTGTCTTGCGATTTGCGCCGCGATGGGGGACACGCGTCTCAAATATCAATCGATCCGGGCCAGCCGTCAATTCGAGCCTACGGTCTCCCTGTCGCAAAACCCAGGGCACCACCGAGCCGTACTCGAAGCGCACCACCAATTCGGTGTGCATGGCAACAGTGCCGCGGACCCCTTTCACGATCCGAACCAGGTCCGATACACCTTCCCGGCGGGACATAAAATCTATAACGCATACCGAGCCCGTGCCGGTTTCAAAGGTGGTTTCAAGTATTAAGGTGTCGCCGCGATAGCGTCTCGAAGCTTGCGCAGCATCAGCAGCCGGCGCAATCAACCACCGTCCTTGTTCGGACGCTCCCAGCAAAGCCGCGAAGCAGGCGGCGCTGTCGAATCGCGGGAACCCCAGCCAATCGATCGATCCATCGCGACCCACGAGCGCCAATGTTTCGCAATTGCCGATCGCAGCATAATCCTCAATGCGGTTCGCCGTCATGCGCTCAATCGCGACCTTATTTTATCGGCGACACGCAACGCGTTTGCAACAATGGTTAGCGTCGGATTAACCGCCCCGATGGATGGGAAAAAGCTGGCGTCCGCAAGATAGAGATTATCAAGTTCGTGGGCCTTGCAATCCAAGTCAAGGACCGACGTTGCGGGGTTAACTCCAAACTTCGCGGTTCCCGCTTGGTGTGCAGTACCGCCGATGGGAATGTTCTGTCCGAGATACAGAGATCGCTCCAGCAAGACGGGATGCAATCCGGCTTTGCCCAGCATTTTCTCAAGCTTTTTCTTGAGGCGATGGTGTGCTTCCATATTTCCTTCCGTGAGATCCAGAATCACGCGATCGCCATCGTAATAAATACGATTCCCCGGGCGCGGCAGATCCTCACTGGACAGCCAAAAATCCATTGAGTGCCGCGCCATCTTTTCGAATGGCATTTTTGGTACCCATTCGAGCCAACTAGGAAGCGCCTCTCCGCGAATTTGGGCGCCATGAGAGGTCGCGCACATCTGGATCAAACCGAGCGGAAAATCCCAATCGTCGGCACCAAAATAATAATCGCTTATGGCAAGCGTCTTTTGAAACACCGTGTCGTTGGGCTGCTTCATCAAGGCCATCAGGATCGATTGGTTATGGCGCATATAGTTGCGTCCTACCTGATCGGAACCATTGGCAAGACCTTTCGGGTACCTTTCGTTGCTCGATCGCAAAAGCAACAATGCCGATGATAGCGCCCCACAGGCAACAACCACGATGTCCGCCGTATAAAGCTCCTCAAGACCAGCCCTGATGACGCGGACACCGGTCACAACCTTGCCGGGTTGGTCGGTCTCCAGCTTCGAAACATAAGCGCCCGTCAGCAGCGTCAGATTCGAATGGGCCTTCAGAGTCGGATCGATACACATCACCTGCGCATCCGCCTTGCCATTGAGCAGACATGGAAAGCCATCGAAAGCATCGCACCGAATACAAATGCTGGTCGGAGTCGGCTTGCCGCCCTTTTCATCTAATAATATTCCGAGCGGTAGGTGGAACGGGTGCAAGCCGTCCTTGGTCAGGCTGTCACTCAAAGCTTGGATCTGCGGTTCGTGCGAAACCGCTGGATGGGGAAACGGTCCACTTGACGGCGGTTCATTAGGATCTTCGCCACGCTGTCCGTGCACGTGAAAGAGCCGCTCTGCTTCCGCGTAATATGGCTCAAATGCATCGTATTTAATCGGCCACGCGGGCGACACACCGTCCTTGTGGATGATCTCGCCAAAGTCCCGTTCGCGCATCCGAAACAACGCCGCGCCATATACCTTGGAATTACCACCCACAAAATAATGCAACCCAGGCTGAAAACTCCGGCCGTCGGCGCCGTACCACGTCTCCTTTGCCTGATAAGCTGCATCGACGAAAACGGTTTGTGAATCCCAATTGGCGGGGGACCGCGGCAAATAATCGCCGCGCTCAAGTAACAGGATACGCTTGCCGGTAAGTGCCAATTTGTGAGCAACCGACGCGCCGCCGGGACCACTTCCTATAATAACAACATCATAGTGGTCTAACACTCTTCGCTCCTCAGCCACCTGTTGCGAAACCTGGATAGAGCGTCATGCCACCATCGACGAAAAGAGTAGTCCCGACCACATAGTCGGAATGGTCTGACGCGAGCCATACTGCCGCGCGAGCAATATCCTCAGGCTCTCCAATGCGCCCGTAAGGTATGAGTGTCATGAGCTGATCATAGGCCGCTTTGGTATCCCAAGCTGCCGTGTTGATCGGCGTTCTGATGGCGCCGGGCGCGATTGCATTGACCCGAATCCGCTTCGGCGCCAGTTCCTGCGCCATGCTTTCCATCAGCAGTTTGATCCCGCCTTTTGATGTCGCGTAGTTGGCGTGGCCCGCCCAAGGTATTTCCTGGTGCACCGAGCTCATGCAGATGATTTTACCTGCCGCGCTCGATACCGAGGGAATAACGCCGCGACGTAAAAACTCCTTAACAGCCTCGCGCGCGCACAAAAATTGACCGGTAAGGTTGACGCCGAGGACCTTATTCCATTTATCCAAGGTCATTTCGTGAAACGCCGAGTCACGCTGCAGGCCAGCGTTGCTCACGAGAATGTCGATGGTCCCGAACTCCTGTAACATCCGGGCGAACATCGCGCCGACCTGATCTTCCGACGAAACATCGGCCTTATGCGTACAGGCTTTGACGCCGGCTTTCTTGATTTCTTCGACCACCGCATTAGCGGCGTCATCTCCCTCGACATAGTTGACGACGACGTCCGCCCCCGCCTGTCCCAAAGCGATCGCGACGCCCTTGCCGATCCCGGAATTGGCACCCGTGACCAACGCTTTCTGGCCGGTCAGAAGCTTATGAATAACAACAGGCGGCGCCGCTGACTTCGTGGAGGATTCTTCTTTCGCTGCGGTCATAAGCTAACTCTGTTCGGCGGATCCGGCGAAAGACCGGAATTCGCGGTTGCCGTGGCTAATGAGGATGCATGGATCGGCGCTAAGACCGTCAGATGATGGCCGTCTGGATCGATCAAACTTCTCGCGGCAATGTCCCGCGCTGGTAAGGGACCATCCGCCTCGAACACAAGCCGAGTTGTGGCCACGTCTGCACCGTGAACGACATTGATCGCGCCGCGAAGGACCGATTGATAAGACAGCAATTCAATATGCGGCGTAGCCTGCTCGGGCGCCAAGGCCGTGACTTCCACCCGTGGATCCCTAACGGCGTCGAGCCTCTCCTGCTCCATCCCGGTGTTGAGCGATCGCGCGGCCACACGCAGACCCAACGCTCCATAGAACGCAATGCTGACGGCGGTGTCAGAAACGCTGATCGCGGAGTGGTCGATACCGAGAAAGATTCTGCCCTCGGCACGACGTTGCCAATGCGCCGGCATCTGACTGTCCGGAAATGCTAGGAGTTCCAGTGGGTGGCCATCAGGATCGCGGAATTTAAAAGCTGTGACGCTCCCCGAAGACGCCGGCAATCTTTGCGGCCCGTCGGTCGAAATCGCTGTCCAACTGCCGACAGAAAGCAGCCTTTGATAAGCAAGATGAATATCCGAAACTACGATCGCGAAGTGCTGAAAGTACAAATCTGACGAAGTCGCACCGTCAGGATAGGGCCGTCCCGGTCGGTCGAATTGCAAAAACTCGACTATTTCATCGCCCAAACTGAGTGTGGTCGCTGAAGCCCCGCCCTCCACGCCCATAAGCCGCTCGAAATCTGGTCCTGACCGACGCTCGATCCCGAGCAAGCGAAAATTTAAGACATTCTGATAAAATTCCGAAAGCCGTTGTGCATCCGGCGTCGTCAAGCCAAATCTCGACAATCTTCGAATTCGGGCGCGAGCCACCGGGCTTTCCCTCTCGATCACACGAATGCGCACGGTGATCGGGGAACGGGCGCGTCGTCGAACTGAATCAGCATCAGAACGGCCGGAATGTCTCCGATGGTACCGGAGCGATGCCCACACTTGCCGTCGACTTCGCGGCAGTTTTGATCCCCACCAAACGAGATTTCGCCCGGTCCCATTTCAACGCGAGTACCGTCCATAGCTTCGACGAACCAACGTCCGGACAACGGCACAATCCATTGCGGTTTCGGATTTTCGTGCCAGCTGCCGATCCAGCT
>JAJYAH010000418.1 GCA_021779635.1 Pseudomonadota bacterium
TCCGACTTTGGTCCGGAATGCGCGTCAAAGCGACGGCCGCCGGAGCCTGTCATCGTGCCGCGCTTTGCGCGGACCCGTTGGGCTAATCCGCACTGCCTCGGCTTATGGCGTGACGGCGCCGCGCGCAGTCGATTTCAACGCGCCCGCAAGCCCTTGCGGATCGTCGGTGCCGATGCGGCGAATATCGCTGGACTTCAAATGCAGTTCGACAGCGTCGAGGCCCGACACGTTGTAGAGCCGGAAGCCCGGCCGAGTCCTGATGCCGAAGCCGTTCCACCAGTGGTTGCGCACCACCGCAACCGTTTCGATGTCGTCCAGGGCAAGCCGATAGGTCCAAAATCCGGGACCGAAATGCCATCGCAATTCCCCGCCGTTCACTTCAACGGTCAGCGATGAAAATATGAATGCAACGGCAACGAGAATGATCAGCACCACCACCGGCGGCCATTGCCCGGTCCGCCAGGCGATCGCGGCATCGAGTGCGGCAAGGACCAGACAGAGAAACATGATCAAGGTGCCGCGCTGTGTATGACGATACGGCATAGCTTTAACCCTTCGATCTGGAAACACGGATCCAACCGGCTGCCTCATTTTGAGGCCTCCTATTATGTCGTCGTTTGGTCGACAAAATCCGCGCCCGGGTTCATCATGCGCCACGATTCGTTCGGCCTCCTTGAGGCCAGTCCATCTTCGACTGGACGTGAATGTGACCCACCGGTCACAACCCACGAAGCGAGTTCGTAAGCCGCGCGAGAAAATCGCCGGTTACGGGGTGACAAGCCGGCCGATGATGACGACAATCGGGATAAATTGTGTCGTCAAAATTCGCCTTGAGAATTAAACTTTGAGGATGATGTTACGCATATCCGCCTTGTTGATGGCCGTGATCGCCGCCGGCTGGGCGTTGACGCCGCCGCGCGCCCACGCGCAGTGGTGGGGCAAACGCGCGCCTGCCGATTATGAGGAATGCGCCGACGCCGCCGAAAAGGCGACGACTCGCGAAGCGAAGGCGGCGGCATTGATCGAATGCAACGCAAAATTTGCCGGACGGCGCAAGCCCGGCGGCGGCTACACTTATTTCGATTTCATGCAGAACCGGACCTTCGATATCGCGGGCCCCAATCCAACGCCGCAAGAGCAGAAGCATATCGACGAACAATATACCGAATTCCTCGATCGCGAGCGCCAAAGCAACATCGCGGCGGCGTTGGCAGCAAAACAGCAACAGCAACAAGTGCAGCAGGCCACCTTCAAGAGCGAGACTGAAAAGGTACCCATGCCGATCGCAGCGCCCAACAAGCCATCGGTCGCGAGCGGCAATGCCAAGCGCCTGAAAGCGTCAAATTGCGCCAGCCATTCCTTCTCCTGCGACTGGCCACGGCTTTCTGAAGGGCTCAATGATCTGAAGAAAGCGCTGTTCGGCTCTTCTTCAACCAAAGACAAACGCGGCTGACGTTCGCCGCCACGGCGGACGGCGTCGGCATCGTTTCAATCGATGCCGCGGTGCATCTGCTTTGCGCGGCGCCGGGACATCCGATGATGAGCGGACACATCCGGTTGATGAACCGTCGATGCGTTTCGTTGCTCTTGCAATCTTGCATCATAGCCCGGCGACGGGGTGACGGTCGGCGGCGCGGATCTCGCCGGCAACACTGCAGCCCAGCCGCCAAAAGACAGCACCGCAGCAACGGCAACGGCAATAGAAAATCGTCTCATGTCGGTGCTCCCGGCCGGATCTGGTCCGGCGTCAAACGAGGCGACCCCTTGCCGGCCGCTTCGGCGCTCTTGATCAACGCGACGATGCGCCGGGAGAGCGGAACCGGCAACCCGTGCCGGTCGGCGATCCCGGTGATGACCCCCTGCAGGTAGTCGATTTCGGTGCGCCGGCCGCGCTGCAGGTCTTCCCACATCGACGAGCGCGCCTCGGGATCGATCTTCATCGTCCGCCCCAGCAGCATCCCGAACACGGCGTCGGGCAGCCGCAGCAAATGAGGTGTCCAGCCGGCCGGGATCGGTGTCGATGACACCGGCTTGATGCCTTCCGCCCTGATGGCCGCGAGCCCCTCGGCCATCTGGTCGGCAAACAAGACGCGCCAGGCGCGCTGGCTGAGCTGTTGGCGCAACGGCAGATCGGCCAGTGCGTTGAGCGCATTGTTGAGATTGACCAAGAGCTTGCCCCACTGCACGCCGGCGATGTCCCCGGAGGGACGCATGTTCAGTCCCGGCACCGACAGCCGATCCGCGGTGCCGGCGTCGTCCTGCTCGATCACGATATCGCCCGAGGTGGCGCGATGAAACCGCCCCTCACCGAGAGCGATGACATTGAACGGCACCATGCCCGCCAGCACACGCCGCCCCGGCAATCGCTCGCGCAGCACGGGCACGTTGCCGACACCGTTCTGCAGGCTGACGATGACGGCATCCTTGGGAGCGTGCTGCGCGATCACATCCGCCATCTCGGCGGTATCGGCGCTCTTGACGGTGACCAGCACCAGGCCGGCATCGGTAAAAATTGAAGGATTTTCGGACAGTGCCAATTGGTCCGGCGCGACCTGCCGTTCGGAGCCTTCGAAGCCGGTCAATCGCAAACCGTTGTCTTCGATTTCCTGGAGGACGCGCGGGCGCGCCAGCAACGCGACGGGGCGCCCGGCGGCCGCAAGCATGCCGCCGACAAAGCAGCCGATGCTGCCGGCCCCGGCAATGCCAATGAGCTTTCCGGGATTCATCCTGCCCTGCCTCACTTGATTTCCGGATCGATAGCAGACCCCGCCTTCGCTGCCTATGCGAAGGGCGGCCGCGCCCCTTGGGCTCGCGGGGCCGGTGCCTTGTAACCGTCATGGCCCACCTTTATGTTTCGCCGCGGGCGGGCAGTCGGCAGGAGGTGACAATGGGTTTACTCGACGTACTCAACGGCATGCAGAATGGCCCGCGCGGCCCCAGCACTCCGAGCGCTCCAGGCAGCAGCAGTAGCGGAATGTCGCCGATGACGATGGCGATCCTTGCATTGCTCGCCTACAAGGCGGTCAAACATTTCACCGGGAGCCAGCCGGGCGCCACTCCGGCACCGACCCCGACGCCTGCACCATCGCCAGGCACGACCGCGAATGCCGGCCCGGCCGGCGGCGGCGGTCTCGGCGGCCTTATCCCGGGTGGATTGGGCGGACTGCTCGCAGGGGGTGCTGCGGGAAGCGTGATCAGCGGCGGACTTGGCGACCTGCTCAAGCAACTCCAGCAGAGTGGCCATGGCGAAACCGCCAATTCATGGGTCGGCCCGGGCCCGAACAAGCAGATCGCGCCGGGCGACCTTGCCAATGCGCTGGGCGCCGATCAGATCAACAGCCTGATGTCGCAAAGCGGCCTGTCGCGGGACGAACTGCTCTCGGGCCTGAGCCAGCATTTGCCCGAGGTGATCAACCATCTGACGCCGGACGGACGGCTGCCGACCGAAAGCGAGCTGGCCGGACGGCTTTGACGCCGGTCATCATGAGCTTTTGAAATTCTGCTTTTTCAGAAAGGGACAACAGCTATGAGCGGCATTCTCTGGATCATCATCGTTGGCTTCGTCGCCGGAATTATCGCGCGAATGATTTCGCCGGGCCCGAACAACCCGAGCGGATTCATCCTGACGGTGGTGCTCGGCATTGCCGGCGCCTTTCTCGCAACCTTCATCGGTCAGATGATCGGCCATTACGGTCCGGACCAGGGCGCCGGCTTCATCACCGCCACGATCGGCGCGCTGGTGGTGCTGTTCATCTGGAACAGGCTGGTGGCCAGCCGCGTGATTTCCGATCCCGGAAACAAATAGACTGGGGCTGCTTCCGTTGCGGGGAGCAGGCGAGCCTGTAGGGGGCTGTGTTACCGTTCGTTCCCGGATGTCGCTTCGCTCATCCGGGCTTCAATTTCTTCTCAGCTGACGAGATGCAGGCCGGCGTCCATCCGCACCAGTTCGCCCGTCATGTGGCTTGATGGCGGCGTCGCCAGAAAGCACACCAATGCCGCGATATCTTCGGCTGACGAAGCGACCTTGAGCGGCACCCTGGCGACGACATTGTCGCGGACCTGCCTGGCGGCGGCCTCGCCGCGGCCCTTGGTGAACCAGGGCGTATCGATATAGCCCGGACATACGGTGTTGACGCGGATCAATGGCGCCAGCGCGCGCGCCAGCGAATAGGTGATGGTGTTCAGCGCGCCCTTGCTCGCGGCATAGGCGACCGAAGAGCCGATGCCGCTGATGCCGGCAACCGACGACACGTTGACCACCGCGGAGGCGCGCCCCGACGCCTTCGCACCCGCCTCCAGCAGCGACCTTGCCGCCCGCACCATCTGGAACGGACCGATGGTATTGACGCCGAACAGCCGCTGGAAATCTTCCGCCGACAACCCGTCCAGATTGTCGTGCGCCACATGCTTGGTGGTGCCGGCATTGTTGATCAGCGCATCGAGACGTCCCCACGGGGCGGCGGCCGCGACGATCTTCCTGCAATCCTCGTCACGGGACACGTCGCCCTGCACGACCACCACTTCGCCGCCCGCCGTCCGGCAGAGATCGGCGGTCTGTTCGGCTTCCTTCTGGCTCGACGAATAATTGACCACGATGCGCGCGCCGCCCTTCGCCAGAATAGCCGCGGTCGCCGCCCCCAGACCGGACGCAGAACCCGTTACAATCGCGCACAAACCATCCTTCGACATCCGCATTTCCTTTTATTGATTTTGGCTTTTCCGCTGTCACGCGCGATCTAGAGCCTCCGTTCCGATTGAATCGGAACGGAGGCTCTATTTCTTTATCTTGACGCGTTTTCTTCACGCGAACCGGTAACCACCTCGCTGGAAAACGCTCTAGCATATCGTGCCGCGAAAGGCCTGCAAATCGGCGAAACTCCGTTGCGCGGAATTTGTTCGGCGGCGGGCAGCCGCTCATGCCGGCTCTGCAGGGGCACTTGCGGACATCGGCGCTTGTCATGGCAGTGGCTTTTCCTCATCATGCGGTGCAAGAAAAGGCCGCGTCCGGCGCCCGGCGGAACTGTCGAGCGAAATGGGCGCGGATTGAAAAACGGGGAACGCTGTGGCGGAGAGTGAGAACATTGTCGTAGAGACTGCGGAGCGGATCTTCGCGGATCTCGCCGACGCGCAAACCATCAACCGCGACAGCAAAGGCGACTGGAAAGCACCGCTCTGGCAGGCGCTGACCGAAGCCGGATTGCCATTGTCGTGGGTACCGGAGGATTGCGGCGGCTCGGGCGCAAGCCTAGCCGAAGGCTTCGGCGTTTTGAGTGCCACGGGGCGTTTTGCGATTGCGGTGCCGCTCGCCGAGACGATGCTGGCGGGCTGGCTGCTGGCGCAAGCCAAACTCGCCTCACCGGAAGGCGCGATGACCGTGGCGCCCGCAAGCCCGAAAGACCGTATTGCGTTCAACGCCGACGGCACCCTGTCCGGCCGTGCGCGCGGCGTTCCGTTCGCCAGGGACGCCGGCCACCTCGCCGTAGTGGCGCAGGGTGTTGCCGGTCTCTCAATCGCGCTGGTCGCCGCAAGCGCCTGCCGGATCGAGGCTGGCCTCAATCTCGCCACCGACGGCAACGACACCGTGACGTTCAACAACGTGCAACCTGCCGCCATCAAGCCGGCGCCAAAGGGCTTCGACCAGACCTCGCTGATACTGATGGGCGCGGTGGCGCGAAGCCTGCAAATTGCCGGCGCGCTTGAATCGATGCTCAATATCAGCGTGCGCTACTCCAACGAGCGCGTCGCGTTCGAAAAGAAAATCTCCAAATTCCAGGCCGTGCAGCACAATCTCGCCAGGTTGGCCGGAGAGACCGCAGCGGCCATGACCGCGGCCAGCTCGGCGGCGGATACGATCGCCAACGCCAGCGGATTCGACGATGCGGTTTTTCTGGAAGCAACGTCAGCGAAAATCCGCTGCGCCGAGGCCGCCGAAAAGGGGGCTGCGATCGCCCATCAGGTTCATGGCGCGATCGGCTACACGCTCGAGCACATCCTGCATCGCTACACCATGCGCGCGCTGGCATGGCGCGACGATTTCGGCAATGAAAGCTACTGGGCGGTGGAACTGGGCAAGCGCGTCGCCGCGCGCGGCGCCGATGAATTGTGGCCGCTGGTCGCATCGCGCTGACATCTGGGATATTCGGATACACAGGAATCGAGATTTGACATGACCGCAGCCCTCCGTTTCGATCCGATCCGTCTGCCGGCCGAATGCGAAAAATTGCGCAAGGAAGTCCGCAGCTTTCTCGCCGAAGAAATCGCCGCGGGCACCTTCGATCCGCATAGTCCGCAAGGCGGCGACACCGACGTTCCCGGTTTCAGCAAACGGGTCGGCGAGCGCGGCTGGATCGGCATGACCTGGCCGAAGAAATATGGCGGCCACGAGCG
>JAJYAH010000419.1 GCA_021779635.1 Pseudomonadota bacterium
AGGCGCCGAACAGCCGCGCGCGCGTGGCGCCCAGGGTCTTGAGAATGACGGCATCGTAGACCCGATGGCGATGGCCGGCCGCGAGCGCCCCGCCGAGCACCAGTACCGCAGAAATCAACGTGACCGCGCTGGCGCCGCGGATCGCCAGCACCAGGTTGGTGACCACGGTGCCGATGGTGTCCAGCGCCTCGCGGACCCGCACGCTCGTCACCATCGGGAATGCATCGGCTACCGACTTGATGATCCGGGCGTCGCCGCTGGGGTCCGGGTGGGTTTCGGTCAGCGTCGCGACATGGGTATGCGGCGCGCCCTTGAAGGCGTTGGGGGAAAACACCAGGACGAAGTTCATGCCGAGGCTCTGCCAATCCACTGTGCGCATGTTGCTGATGGTGGCCGGGATATCGCGGCCAAGCACATTGACGACGATCTCGTCGCCGATCTTGAGGTTGAGCCCGTCGGCGATCTTCTTCTCGATCGATACCAGCGGCGGCCCGTCATAATTCGCATCCCACCATTTGCCCTCGACGATCTTCGAGCCTTTGGGGATTTCGCTGGCGGAGGTCAGGCCGCGGTCGCTTTGCAACACCCATTCGGCGTCGGTCGAAGGCTTGAGGTCTTCCGCCTTGACCCCGCGGGCGGCGACGATGCGTCCGCGCAGCATCGCCACGTCCTCGACGGTCGATTGCGGCGTGGTGGTTTTGAGGAACGCGGCAAAGCGGTCGGCTTCGGTGCTTGGAATATCGATGAAATAGAATGACGGCGCGCGGTCGGGCAGCGCGGCCAGGAATTGCCGCCGCAGATTGCCGTCGATCTGCGTAATCGTGACCAGCACGGCCAGACCGAGGCCAAGCGACATCACCACCGATGGGGTCAATGCTCCGGGCCGATGAATGTTCGCGATCGCCAGCCGCAGCATGGTGATGCGGGTACGCGGCAGGCGGCGCGCCAGCGCCATCAGGATGGCGGCGATGCCGCGCAACAGCGCAAACACCACGATCGAGGAAGCGACGAACACCGCCGCGACCCGCTTGTCGTAGGCGAGCCCGATCGCCACCGCCACCAGCAGCGCGATCACCGCGGCCATCAAGGCGAGATAGCGCCAGCGCGGGCGGTGCCATTCGCTGGTCACCGCCTCGCGAAACAAGGCCGCCACCGGTACGTCATGCACCCGGCCGAGCGGCCATAGTCCGAAGGCAAGTGCGGTCAACAAGCCATAGACGAACGACAGCACCAGCGCATCGGGATGCAGCGCGGGTACCACCGGCAGCGGCAGCAGCTTGCCGAACACACCGGTGATGATGAACGGCAGCGCCGCGCCGGCAGCAAGCCCGATCACCGAGCCGACCACGGCGAGCACGATCACTTGTGTGAGATAGATGGTGAAGACGTCGCCGCCGGTGGCGCCCAGCGCTTTGAACGACGCGATCACGTCGCGCCGGCGATCGATGTGGCTTTTGACGGCGTTGGCGACGCCGACGCCGCCGACCAGCAGTGCGGCAAGGCCGACCAGCGTGAGGAATTGGGTGAAACGGTTGATGGTGCGTTCGAGCTGCGGCGAAGCATTGTCGCGGGAGCGGATTTCCCAGCCGGCCTGCGGCAACGCATTTCTCGCATCGCTGACCAGCGCAGTCACCGCGCGATCGTTGGCCGCGCGGTCCGGCAGCTTCACCCGGTAGATCCAGTGCACCAGGCTGCCGGGTTGCAACAACCCGGTCGCACGCAAGCCGGCATCGCTGACCAGGAACCGGGGGCCCAAGCCGACCCCGCCGGCAAGCTTGTCGGGTTCGGCGTCGATGACGCTGCGAATTTGAAAGCTCGCATTGCCGATGGTAACGCGGTCGCCGATCTTGAGATCGAGCCGCGCCAGCAGGGTCGAATCAGCCGCCGCACCGAACACGGCGCCCGTATCGCGTTGAGAATAGCCTCGTTGCGGATCGCCTTGTCGGGCAGGGTTTTGGCTCTCGGCCAGCAGATCGGCCGCCGCCATCGTCGGATCGAGCGTCAATGCGCCGAGCATGGGGTAGGTGCTGTCCACCGCCTTGAGCTCGACCAGAGCGAGCCGGCCATCGCCAGTGCGGGCCATGGCGCGCAGCGTCGCCGCTACCGATACTTCGCCGCGGGAACGGAGAAACGCAATTTCCTCCGGCTTGGCTTCGCGCTGCATCAGGGAGAAGGCGGCGTCTCCGCCGAGCAGCGTACGGCCTTCGCGCGCCAGTCCCTCGCTGAGGCTGGCCGCGACCGAGCCGACGCCGGCAATCGACATTACGCCGAGCGCGATGCAGGCAATGAAAACGTAAAAGCCGCGCAAACCCCCGCGCAGTTCGCGCAACGCATAGCGCAGCGCAAGCGATGCCGTGCGATTGCCAGGGACCGGTTCGGCGATCAGCGTCATGGTGCGGTGATGCGATCCGCCGACTGGCCATCGATCCGGCCCGAGCGCAGCCGCACCACGCGATCGCAGCGTTGCGCCAGCGACGTGTCGTGGGTCACCAGCACCAGCGTCATGCCGCGCTCGGCGTGTTTGGTGAACAAGAGATCGACGATCTGCTTGCCGGTGGCTTCGTCGAGATTTCCGGTGGGCTCGTCCGCCACCAGGATGGCGGGATCGGGCGCCAGCGCGCGGGCGAGGGCGACGCGCTGCTGCTCTCCGCCGGACAATTGCGTGGGGTAGTGCTGCAAGCGGTCGCCGAGGCCGACCGATGTCAATTCCTGCGCCGCGCGCCGCGATGCATCGGGATTGCCGGCCAGTTCGAGCGGCACCGCGACATTTTCCAGCGCCGTCATGGTCGGGATCAGGTGGAACGACTGGAACACGATGCCGACCTGGCGGCCGCGAAAGCGCGCCAGCGCATCCTCGTCGAGGGCATTGAAAGGGGTGCCGTTGACCACCACTTCTCCGCTGTCGGGACGCTCCAGTCCCGCCATCACCATCAGCAAGGTGGATTTGCCCGAGCCTGACGGTCCGATCAGGCCGATCGCCTCCCCCGACGCCACGCGCAGGCTGATATCCTTGAGGATGTGAACGCGGGCGGCGCCCGCGCCGAGCGAGAGGTTGACGTTCGAGATGGCGATGCTGTCCGGCTCAAGGCCGGCCAATGACGAGGGTTCGATGAGACTGTCCATGGCTCGGTCATATGGCACTTCTGCCGCCCCGGTCGAGGGGCAGCGGCGGATGTTCGTGCACATGCTCGTGTGGGGCCTGCTATTTTTGGGCCTCGCCGGGGAACTGGCGGTCGCGCCACCGGCCGGGGCGCAAACGCCCGAGGGCCACGGCGCGAAGCCGATCAAGATGGTTGTGCTGGGCGATTCGCTAACCGCTGGCTATGGACTGCCGGGGCCGGCCGCCTTCCCGGCGCAGCTCCAAAAAACGTTGAAATCCAACGGGATAGATGTAGACATGATCAACGCCGGGGTCTCCGGCGATACCAGTTCCGGCGGCCGTGACCGGCTCGACTGGTCGGTGCCCGAAGGGACCGAGGCCGTCATCGTTGAGCTTGGCGCCAACGACGCCTTGCGCGGCATCGATCCCGAGGTTACCCGTGAAGCGCTTTCGGATATCTTGACCCGCCTGAAGGCGCGCAAGATCGCGGTTCTGCTGTGCGGAATGGTCGCGCCGCCGAATAACGGCAGCGATTATGCCGCCCGCTTCAACACCATCTATCCGGATCTTGCGAAATCGTTCGGGGTGCCGCTGTATCCGTTTTTCCTCGAAGGTGTCGCGACCGACGCCAAGCTCAACCAGGCGGACGGCTTGCATCCGACGGCGGAGGGAGTCGACGTGATCGTGAAAAAAATGTTGCCCACGGTGGAGGCATTTCTTGGCGCGTTATCCGGGCAACGGAGTTGAAAAAAGGGCAGCGATAACCCTAACACGGTGTTTTCCCGGCGCTGTCGTTGTTCGAAAGTCGCGGATGCTTCGCAGAGTCACATAAGTACGGTAGAAATCAGCATCGGTGATTCGTTGCCGGGTTTGTTACAGGGCATGATCTTTCCCGAAAACCGGTGTCCACTTTTCGGGATCAGGCCTCAGCATCGGGAGTCTTGCGATGCCGCGTTTGTTTACTGGACTGGAAATTCCGGCCGAGATCGGCCAGACGCTTTCCAATATGCGTGGCGGCCTGCCGGGCGCGCGCTGGATCGACCCCGAAAATTATCACGTCACCTTGCGCTTCATCGGCGATATCGACTGCGGCGCGGCGAATGAAATCGCCTCGCTGCTGGTTCGGGTCAATCGCAAGCCGTTCGAGGTGGCCCTGCAGGGCTTGTCGAGCTTCGGCGGAAAAAAGCCGCGCGCGGTGGTGGCCCAGGTGGTGCCGAGCCGGCCGCTGATCGAGTTACAGGCAGAACTCGAACGCCTGATGCAGCGCATCGGGCTCGACCCCGAGGGTCGGAAATTCACCCCGCATGTGACGCTGGCGCGGCTGCGCGACGCCTCCAATCAGGATGTCGCGGACTACCTGTCGGTGCGCGGCTATTTTCCGACCCGGGTGTTCACGGCCTCGCGGTTCGTGCTGTTCTCGTCCCGGGCCTCCACCGGCGGCGGGCCCTACGTGGTCGAGGATTCCTACGCGCTGAGCGCGTGACCTTCACCTCTCCCGCTTGCCAGGGGGTACGGCGCTCGAGTGATTCTCGGAATTTGCCTCGAAAGTGCCCCTCACCCCCAACCCTCTCCCCGTAAGAACGGGGCGGGGGACAAAAAAGCGCATAGCCCCTGCACCAATTCGCGGCTTGCATTTTTTGCGGCGTTAGGGCCGTAAGATGCGTCATGTTGTTCACCCCGCCCGCCTCGTTCCACGCCCATTATCAGGCCCTCGTCTCCTCTGGCGCAATTGAGCCCGACGCCGCGCAGGCGCGTGCCGCGGAGGCTTTCGCCGCCCTCGAGCGGCGGCTCGCGAGCTACAGGCCGGTGCGCAAGCAGGGTCTGTTCGGCCGGCTGTTTGCGGACAAGGACGAGGTGCCGCCGCGCGGTCTCTATGTTCATGGCGAGGTCGGGCGCGGCAAGACCATGCTGATGGACATGTTTTTCCAGCAAAGCCCGGTCGAGCACAAACGCCGGGCGCATTTCCACGAATTCATGGCCGACGTGCACGAACGGATTCATGGCTTTCGTCAGGATATCGCGCGCGGCGAGATCGCCGATGGCGATGTGATCGCGCTCACCGCCACGTCGATTTTCGACCAGGCCTGGCTTTTGTGTTTTGATGAATTTCATGTCACCGATATCGCGGACGCGATGATCCTCGGACGGCTGTTCGCCAAGCTGTTCGAACTCGGCACCGTGGTGGTGGCGACGTCCAACGTCGCGCCCGACGATCTCTACAAGGGCGGTCTGAACCGGGCGTTGTTCTTGCCGTTCATCGCGCAGATCTCCGATCACATGGATGTGCTGCGGCTCGATGCGCGCACCGACTTCCGGCTGGAGAAGCTGGCGGGCGTGAAAGTGTGGCTGGTGCCGGCGGATACGGCCGCCGCTGCCGCCCTCGACAGGGCATGGGTCAAGATGACCGGCAACGCGCTCTGCCAGTCGCGCGATATCCCGATCAAGGGCCGCGTTCTGCGCGTGCCGTGCTCGGCGCACGGCGTGGCGCGATTTTCGTTCGCCGATATTTGTGAAAAACCGCTCGCCGCATCGGATTACCTGCGGTTCGCGCATGACTATCACACGATTCTGATCGATCGCATTCCGGTCATGGATTATGCCGAGCGCAACGCCGCCAAGCGGTTCATCGCCCTGATCGATACGCTCTATGACAATGCCGTGAAGCTGATGGCGTCGGCGGAGGCCGATCCGGTGTCGCTGTATCGCGGGACCGAGGGCTACGAGGCGAACGAGTTCAAGCGTACGTCGTCGCGGCTGATCGAGATGAGTTCGGAATCCTACCTGGCGCGACCCCACGGCCACAAGGATTCCGCGGCAAGCGGCTCCAGCACGGGGTTGGTCGAGACATGACGGCGTAGCCGTCATTCCAGGCGCGCAATGGCGCGAACCCGGAATCTCGATCCAGCAACCTCGGAATGACGACAACTGGCCGACAATTGGGCACGCCCCGACTTGAACGGGTCGAAAGGGATAACCAGCCATTCAGCTTCCTTCCACCCTCCTTCTTTCTTTGTGTTCAAAGGACAGATTCCCATGGCGCGCGACAAGATTGCTTTGATTGGCTCCGGTCAGATCGGCGGAACGTTGGCTCACCTCATCGGCCTCAAGGAACTGGGCGATGTCGTGATGTTCGATATCGCCGAGGGCGTGCCACAGGGCAAGTCGCTCGATATCGCCCAATCTTCCCCGGTGGACGGGTTTGATGCGCATTTTACCGGCGCCAATTCCTATGAGGCGCTCGACAACGCCAAGGTCTGCATCGTTACCGCCGGGGTGAGATCGG
>JAJYAH010000420.1 GCA_021779635.1 Pseudomonadota bacterium
AGACGCCTTGCTCTAGTCGGGTCTTTTGTGTTATCTTTTTCTGGTGCGGATTAATTTTTACATCTCCAGGATTTTGTCGATCCTTGCGATCGCGGGCTTCCTGGCCAGTGCGATGTTGCCTGTTCCTGCGTGGGCCGGGCGCATGGAGCCTATGGCGGGCTCGAATGGGATGTCGGTCTCGCTGGAGACGATGGGGTGTTGCTCACAAGATAAACATAGCTCGGACAAGCAAAAAGAATGTCCTTGCGCAGATGTATGCGGCGCAAGCTACCTGGCGCCTTTGCTTCCCGGCGAGAATATTCCAATTACTTTATCGTGGAATACCGTAGTTCTTGCGTTCGGTGACGATATTGACCGTGATTTCTTGACGGGACCCCCTCCTTCCCGACCCCCTCGAACCTGAATTCATCGCTGGCTGTCTGAGCCGGTTCAAAGCTTGGCCAATCGCCGAGCCGAGAGACGTGTGACTCGCCTGTCCGCGCAACCGTGCGGCGTAACGATGAAATTTGGGACGAATAAGCCATGAAATTCAATTGGGTGAAGAAAGCCGCCACTGCGGCGCTGATAACGTGTGTCTCGACTGCCGCAGCGCCTGCATGGGCTGCGATCACCGACTATCAATTCCAGCTCGACCAAACCGACATCAAGAAGGGCGACGCCGCCGAGATTTCGGTTCACCTGACGGATAAGCGAACCGGCAAAGCGGTTCCGGGCGCCGTGATTTTCGCTCAAAGGATCGATATGGCTCCCGACGGCATGGAGGGGATGACTTCCTCCATCGCCGCACTGCCTACGACCGAGCCTGGCGTTTATCGCTTCAAAGTCAATCTGCCCATGGCGGGCGGATGGCGGCTGTCGTTGGGCGCGAAGGTCCAGGGCGAGACCGGCACGCTCGAAAATAAGCTCACGTTCAAGGCTGTCCCTTGAAACGCATCGGCCATTTGGGCCTCACCCTCGCCGCGCTCGTCGCGGTGGGGGCAGGAGGCTATTGGGCGGGGAGCCGCGAATTCGCGTCGCCTTTCCTTCCGTGGCTTCAAGCGCATGGCTTGACGACGCCCGCGCGGGCTGTTGCCGTTGGCGCGCCGAGCGGACCCATTATCTACTACCGCGATCCAGATGGTCTTCCCAACTACTCCGCTGTGCCGAAAGCAACGAACGCGGGCAAGGATTTTCTGCCCGTCTATGCCAGCGAAGAGACCAGCTTCGATGCGCGGCCCTCGGCCGTTCTGGAAGCGGCTGCGGCGGCCGGAGGGGCGAAGAAAATTCGCTACTACCGCAATCCGATGGGCCTGCCCGACACATCGCCCATGCCCAAAAAAGATTCGATGGGCATGGACTACATTCCGGTCTTCGAAGGCGACGACGAAGACAGCACGACCGTCAAAATGTCGCCGGGTAAATTGCGGCGCACCGGCGTGCGCTCGGAGCCAGCCGCCCTGCGTCCGTTGACGACGAAGGTGCGAGCGTCCGGAACCGTACAGATCGACGAGCAGCGCCAATCGGTCATCGCTCTGCGCTTCGACGCCTACATTGACAAGATCGACAATGTCACCACCGGCAGTCTGGTGCATAAGGGACAGCCGCTGATGCAGGTCTATGGTCCGGACCTGCTCTCGCCCGCCGCACAATATCTGGTCGCCCTTAACGAACACGACACCGCCAATCTGAAAGGCGCGCGCCGCCGTCTTGAAAATCTCGACGTTCCCCAGAGCGTTCTAGCTGTGATCGAAAAGACGCGCGAGATGCCCGCTTCCCTGGCGTGGCCTTCGCCGCGCGACGGGATCGTCATTGAACGAACGGCGATCGACGGGATGAAAGCGTCGGCCGGCGAGAGCCTGTTTCGTCTCGCCGACATCTCCGTGGTCTGGGTGCTCGCGGATATCGCGGAAAACGATCTGCCGTCCGTCGCCGTCGGGCAAAAAGTCACGGTCAAACCGCGCGGCGCAACGCAAACATTCGAGGGGCGCATCGGGGTCATTTACCCCACTATCAACAAAGAGACGCGAACCGCCCGGCTGCGCGTGGAACTGCCCAACCCGGACAGTGTGCTGCTTCCCAACATGTACGCCGATGTCGATATCGTGACGGGCAGCGACAAGCCGGTGCTGACCGTCGCCGATACGGCTGTCATCGACAGCGGCGACCGCCGGATCGTGATCCTCGACAAGGGCGAGGGTAAATTCGAGCCGCGTCCCGTGAAGACGGGCCGGCGCGGCGGCGGCTTCGTCGAAATCACCGACGGGCTCGCGGACGGCGACCAGGTCGTCGTCGCCGCGAACTTCCTGATCGACGCTGAGAGCAACCTCAAGGCCGCCTTGCAGGGCCTGGCGCAAGGAGAGGCCAAATGATCGCAAACCTCATTACCTGGTCCGCCCGCAACATCATGCTGGTGCTGATCGCGGCCCTGTTCGCGGTCGCGGGCGGTTTATACGCGCTGCGTCACTTGCCGCTCGACGCGATCCCCGACCTCTCGGATACGCAAGTCATCATCTACACCGAGGACCCCGGTCAGGCCCCGCAGGTGGTCGAAGACCAGGTCACCTATCCGCTGACGACCGCCATGCTCACCGTGCCAAAATCCAAGGCCGTGCGCGGGTTTTCGTTTTTCGGGGTGTCGTTCGTCTACATCATCTTCGAGGACGGTACCGATATCTATTGGGCGCGCAGCCGCGTGCTCGAATATCTCAGCGCGGCGGCAAACCGCTTGCCGGCGGGCGTCACCCCGACGCTTGGCCCCGACGCCACGGGCGTCGGCTGGGTCTATCAATATGCGATCACGGCGCAGAACCAGGATTTGGCGCAGACGCGCAGCACGCAAGACTGGGCGCTGCGCTACGGGCTCGCCAAGGCGGAAGGCGTCGCTGAAATCGCCGGCGTCGGCGGCTTCGTCAAGCAATACAATGTTGTCGTCGATCCGCAGCGCTTGCGCGATCTCGGCATCACGCTCGACAAAATTCGCGAGGTCATTCGCGCCAGCAACACCGACGTCGGCGGCCGCACGCTTGAACTCTCGGGCTTCGAATTCATCGTGCGCGGCAAGGGCTATCTGCGCGGCATCGACGATCTCGGCAAGATCGTCGTCAAAACCGACGCCGGCACCCCTGTCCTTTTGAAAGACGTTGCGCGCATCGAGTTGGGGCCGGACGAGCGGCGCGGCATTACCGAGCTGAACGGCGAGGGCGAGGTCGCGAGCGGCATCGCCCTGCAACGCTCCGGCTCCAACGCGCTCGACGTCATCGACAGCATCAAGCAACGCATGGCGGCGCTCATGCCGAGCCTCCCGGAAGGCACGAAAATCGTGCCGGTCTATGACCGCTCCAACCTCATCGAATCCGCCATCGAAACGTTGAAGCACACGCTGCTGGAGGAAAGCGCCATCGTGGCGCTCGTCTGCATCATCTTCCTGCTGCATATCCGCAGCGCGCTCGTCGCCATTCTCATGCTGCCGGTAGGCATCCTGATGGCTTTCGGGGCGATGCGCCTGCTCGGGCTCGGGGCCAATATCATGAGCCTTGGCGGCATCGCGATCGCGATAGGGGCGATGATCGACGGCGCCATCGTCATGATTGAAAATGCGCATAAACATCTGGAACGCGCCGAACCCGGTAAGCCGCGCGCGCAGGTGCTGATCGAGGCGGCCACAGAGGTGGGGCCGTCGCTGTTTTTCAGCCTGCTCGTCATCACCGTGTCGTTCATGCCGATCTTCACGCTGGAATCGCAGGAAGGCCGGCTGTTCGGTCCGCTCGCCTTCACCAAGACGTTCTCAATGGCTGCCGCCGCCATCCTCTCCATCACGCTCGTGCCGGTGCTGATGATCCTATTCGTGCGCGGCAAGATCATCCCGGAGCGCAAGAACCCGATCAACCGCGCGCTGATCTGGCTTTACCGGCCGCTGATCCGGGGCGTGCTGAAAGCCAAAATCCTGACCATCGTACTGGCGATGGCGGTGCTCGGAGCAAGCTGGTGGCCCCTCGGCCAACTCGGCACGGAGTTCATGCCGAGCCTAAACGAGGGAACCCTCCTCTTCATGCCGACGACGCTGCCCGGCATTTCGGTCACGTCGGCGACCCAGCTGTTGCAAACCCAGGACCGCATCATCAAGACCTTCCCTGAGGTCGCCTCCGTCTATGGCAAGGCAGGGCGCGCCGACACCTCGACCGACCCCGCGCCGAGCGAGATGTTTGAGACGGTTATCAATCTGAAACCCAAGGATCAGTGGCGGCCAGGCGTGACGACGGACAGCCTCACGGCCGAAATGGACAAGGCCCTGCAATTTCCGGGCGTGTCGAACGCCTGGACCATGCCGATCAAGGCGCGCACCGATATGCTGGCGACCGGCATCCGCACGCCGGTCGGCATCAAGGTGCTCGGCAAGGATCTCGGCGAGATGGAGAAAGTGGCGCGCCAGATCGAGACCGTGGTGCGCAATGTGCCGGGCACGTCGAGCGCTTACGCCGAGCGCGTCATCGGCGGCTATTACCTCGACATCGTGCCGGATCGCGACGCGCTAGCCCGCTACGGGCTCATGGTCGGCAATCTGCAGGACACCATCTCGATGGCGCTCGGCGGCGAGGCTGTCACCACGACCGTCGAAGGACGCGAACGCTACACCGTCAATGTCCGCTATCCCCGCGATTTGCGCAGCGACCCGCAGTCGATCGCGCGCGACGTGCTGATTTCGATGCCAGGCGGCGGCACCGTGCCGCTCGGCGAGGTCGCCAAGGTGGAGCGCACACGCGGCCCCACGTCCATCCGCACCGAAAACGGCCAGCTCGCGCTCTACATCTTCGTCGATATGCATGACCGCGATCTCGGCGGCTATGTCGCTGACGCGCAAAAAGCCGTCGCTGACAACGTGCATTTTCCGCCGGGAACCTACGTGCAGTGGAGCGGGCAGTTCGAATATCTGGAGCGCGCGACCGCGAAGCTTAAAATCGTCGTTCCCGTGACGCTGATGATTATTTTCCTGCTGCTTTATCTGAATTTCGGCAGGCTGACCGAAACGCTCATCGTCATGTTGTCGCTACCCTTCGCCCTTGTCGGTGGGTTGTGGCTGATGTGGTGGCTCGGCTTCAACATGTCGGTTGCGGTCGTCGTCGGGTTCATCGCGCTCGCTGGCGTCGCGGCCGAAACCGGCGTCGTCATGCTGATGTATCTCGATCAGGCGCTGAACGAGATACGGCATAAGTGCGAGGCCGCCGGCCGTGCTTTCACCCGCGCCGATCTCAACGAAGCCATCATGCTGGGGGCGGTCGAGCGGGTGCGGCCGAAGATGATGACCGTCGTGGCAATCATGGCGGGACTGATTCCGATCCTGTGGAGCACGGGAACCGGCTCGGAAGTCATGCAGCGCATCGCCGTGCCGATGATCGGCGGCATGGTATCGTCGACCCTTCTGACCCTCATCGTCATCCCCGCCATCTATGCACTGGTCAAAGGATGGAGGTTGCCGAAGGCCCGCGCCGCCAAGAGTGCGGCCCTTCAAGGGAATCTTGTTCTGGAACCGGCCGAGTGAAGTCGGGGAGCACGCTTACAATTCCGCAACCGTCGGGCTGGACGACTCTGAAGTCTGGGTCAGCTTATCAGCATGGAAACGAGATGAAGTTGAGTTTCTCTACACCCAAACGATGAAACGAAACATTTCGAGACGAGCGGGTGGAGGTTCAAGATGAGAACCTTTAAGCGTCCGCTTAGCATGCTGTTTGTCGAATTGCCTGTCGCCCTTGTCGTCGGGCTGCTCACCATTGGCGCCTATCTCAGCATTCCTGACGACACCGAGACCTTTCGCGGCTTGGGCATAGTTGGTAGAGGGACCATCACGGCGATCGACCCGTCCATGCGCATGATCAATATAGATCATGAGCCGATTCGGGTTTTGAATTCGGCTGGAATGCAAATGAATTTCGGCTTATCTCCTAATGTCCAAATAAGTACGCTTCGAATTGGTTCGAAGATCGTGTTCACGCTCACCCGAAGGGACGGAGATCTGTACATCATCGACGCCATAAGGCCGACCATGTGAAATAATCGCGGCCCCTGACAGCCGAACGGCCTTTCGTCTTTCGTCTTGTCTGCATTCTGGACGCACTAAGGTGTGCTTACGCCGCCTCCCTGCTGATCCGGAGGTGTTTCGTGGAAGCGGATGACGCGACAAGGGGCGCCGGCGGCTTCGACGGTAACATTTACACTTGGACCCAAGGCGAGGATTGAGCGACGGGCGTCACCCGACGCTGAGCCAGATCGAAGGGCAGCTCCAGGTCGCAGATCGATTAGCGGCGTGTTTGATTGATCGTCGCGCCCGATCAGGTGTACTGCCCAATATGGCCGAGATCCTCGAACTCCACGCAACCGTCACCGACCGCAGCGCGGCGG
>JAJYAH010000421.1 GCA_021779635.1 Pseudomonadota bacterium
GACCGACCGGGCCAGCACTTACGGATTGATTCGAACGCTGAACAACGCCGGTCGCCATCGGGAAGCCGTAGCGCATTACCGCGGCGCATTTGCCGCGGATCAGTCGGCCGGTCGCGCCCCGCCGCAGGACGCCCGGTTCGACTACGCCCGCGCGCTGCGCTGGGCCGGCTATGACGACCTCGCGGCACCCAGGATGACCAGACGCGATCGATGCCAAACCAGTTGCTGCGGCTTCGATGAGAATGCGAGGGATTCCTTCGCCATATCGGGTAGGCAGGCAGACAACATCGCATTCCCGTAGCAGGTTGGGCATATCCTCGACGTGACCGAGGAAGCGAATTTCACTCAACTGCTCGAGCGCTTCGGGACGAATCGCATCCGGATCTCGATCGTCTGAGATCCCGGCGACGATGAACTGCACGTCGGGACGATGTGCCAGGGCCCGGGCCGTCATCAGGAAGGCATTCAGCCCCTTCGACTTCAGGAGCCGCGAAGCAAAGATGACTTTTGCCTTCAGGTTGCTTTGCGGAATCTGTTTTAAAGGATAAAATTGCTTGGAATCTACGCCTGCTCCGTCGATGATCGACGAATTTTGATGGTCGGCAATCCGCCGTTCCGCCCAAAAATCGTAATCGTGCTTGGTTTCGAAGGTGAAGTGCAAATCATCGCTCCGTACTAAAATCCGCAATGCCAGAATCGTGAGGGCGGTTCCGATCGGATAACGGCGTTCGCCGGGTGCCTTTGGCAGCGACATCATCCTGCCCAGGCCCGGAAGGGTGATCAGAATCCGCTTCGGTCGTCCGTGAAGGAAACGTGAGATAACTGACACCAATCCCGAAAAAATCGTCGGCTTAAGCGTTATGAGATGTACCGCGTCAGGTTTGAAGAACCAAATGGCGCGGGCTGTTCGTAGCGCGAGCCTTAGGTCGCTGGTAAGATCGAATTTGAAGCGCTCGACGTGAACGTGGATATACTCCCACCCTTGAATGCGATCAGCGGGAATGGGATTTCCGCCGACAATGACCATCACTTCTGCGCCGATGGACGAAAGGTGGGTAACTATAGACAGCCGATGTCGAAGGAAATAATCACCATCGTTGCAGATTACGAGGATCCGATATCCCATCGTCTTCCATCTTTTTAAGCATTGTTTCTTTCACTCAGAATATCAACGCGATATTCGGGCTCCAACACGAAGCACTACCGCAAGTTGATTCCTACTTGCAACCCCAGAGCGGAGTTCACGTTAAACCAGCGGTTATACGACATGCAAATATGGTTAGCGCTGGCGTGGTCGGAAGATCACTGCCCTCTTCACTTTTCTCCGAGGCCTGGTGCATCAAAGCGCAACTTCGTCCGGGAGGGGCAGCGCGTTTAGATTGCTCTCGCTTGAATGCCGCAGCCCCGATCTGTCCTGCAGCGGCGCGATCACCACGTAGCCGCTTAACCAAGCTGCCGTCCACCGGACGTCGACCTCCGTCCGAGGCACTGCGCCAATGCGCATCCCGTTGGCCAAAACACTAGCGTCCTTCGGGTTCCGGCGCGCCACGCCGGCCTGAAGAATAAAGCCACCGGAGCCTGCTCATACCATATTTATCAGGATGCGCCCCGATTTTCCGCTGCGCATGAGGTCGAGCGCGTCGTTGATCTGGTCGAGCGAAAACTCGTCGGTAACGATGCCCTCGTAACTGATCTTGCCGGCCTCGGCGAGGCGAACGAGCCGCGGAATGTCGCGGGCCGGCTGGCACTGGCCGCCTTCCGAGCCTTTCAGCACTTTATCGAAGTGCAAGGGCAGCGTATAAATCTCGACCTTCTCGCGCGGCACGCCGACCAGGATACAACGGCCTTTCTTGGCCGTAAGCTCGTAGGCGAGTTCGATCAGGCTTTTGACGCCGGTGGTCTCGATCGCTTTGTCGGCGCCGTCGGCACCGACAAGGCCGCGGATGGCGCCGGCGACGTCCTGCGTGGTGTCGGAATTGATCGTGTGGGTGGCGCCGAAGCGCTTCGCCATTTCGAGCTTGTTGTCCAGCCGGTCGACTGCGATCACGGGATTTGCGCCGACCATGGCGGCGAACTGGACGATGTTGAGGCCAACGCCGCCGACGCCGAACACGACGACGGATTCGCCGATTCCGACCCGGGCGTCATTATTGATCACACCCAGCGCCGTCGTCACCGCGCAGCCGAGCAGGGGCGCGCTCTTCCGGTCGATCGAGGCGGGAACCGGGGTGAGGCGATTCTCGGAAGCCACCGCATATTCGTTGAACGTGGTGACCCAGCCCGCATTGACCTTCTTGCCGTTCCACGAATAGGCGGGTGTCGGCGACTGCATGCCCTTGCCGGGCCGCCAGTGCATGATGACCGAATCTTCCCGCTTGCACGCAGTGACGCCGGGGCCCGTTTCGATCACCGTGGCCAACGCTTCATGTCCGAGCAGATGCGGCAGGAACTTGTCGACGCCCTTGACCGCGTCGATTTCGTTGATCTGGGCGCCGCAGATGCTCGAGGTCCTGACACGGACCAGCACCTGGCCGTGATCGAGGGCGTCGGGCAGCTTAATCTCGTCGACGACGAGCGGCTTGCACGATTCGACGAGAATCGCCGCCTTCGCGGTCTTCACATCCATGGCGCTTTCCGTCTATTCGAAATAGATGAATTCGTAGTCGCCGGTATAGCCGAACTTCTCATAGAGCCAGATCCATTCCGATGTATGCAGAATGGACTCCGCGGTCAGCGCCCAGCACTCTAGATTGTGCATCTCCGCGACGGTCCGATAGCCCTCGACCATTATGTATTTGTTCTTGCCGACGCGCTCGATCTCCTTGACCGCGGTCTCCAGCTCGAACAACCGAAGGTTATGCAATGTGCCCAGCGAAATCACGAGGTCGAAGTTTTCGTCGCCATAGGGGTAGGCGTCCTGGGCTTTGTACGTGAAAAGATACGGCTTCACCTTTTCGTGTGAATGGGTAAGACCGTGTTGCGACACATCGAATCCTGCGACCTTCAACCCCGGCAAGATCTTCTGCATTTCATAAAGCAGAAAACCTTTGCCGCAGCCGACGTCGAGCACGCTCGATCCGTCCTTGAGACCATAGGTTTCGATCAGCGCTTTCGCGACCGGCGCCCAGCGGCCATCGATGAATCTATAGCCGCCATAGCCGAAGCGGCGGTCGCCATCCCAGTAATCAGCCTCATATTCACGTGCCTTTAGGGAACAAGCGATCTTGTCGTCGTTCATGCGCCCCATGTAGTCCCGCTTGGTCGCCGTATGCAGCGGGGTAACCAAATTCAGCATCCGTCCCATTCCAAACCTCAAATTTGTTGAAGCAGCTGCCACGACAGCCCCTCATGATTCCTCGAAGCCTCGGTCCACGCAATTCATGCCGTCGCAGGGAGGCGAATTGGTATTTTGGCAAATCAAGCCGTTCACCGTGTTCCGGGCCGTTCGAATACAAGGTGAAAAGTGAATGGGGCTGGTAGATCTTGTGGGGTATCTCGACAACTTACTTGGCCCTAACACCAATTAGCAAAAGCTTCAATCCTTTCGGCCTTGACCCGATAGGGCTCATATAGCAGACAAGCGCATTCTCAACCAGAAGTAACCTGACCCAGGCCACCGTGCTCCACGACTTAGCTGCCCCAAAGGTAAACGTTCCTCGCCCCCCGGTTCTTCCGGGCGCACGCGACCTCTATGACGGAGTTGCGAATTGGCGGCTCTGGTCGATGCTCGGCTGGAACGACATTCACCAAAGGTATCGGCGTTCTGCTTTTGGGCCGTTTTGGATCACGATCAGCATGGCGATCTTCATCGTCCTGCTCGGCTTCATTTACAGTAAGCTATTTCATCAGGAGCTCGCGGTCTTTCTTCCGTACATCGCGATGGGGCTCATCACCTGGGGTTTTATCTCGGGTACGACGACGGAAGCCTGCAGCGCGTTCATCGAAAATGCAGGGATCATCAAGCAGATCCGCCTGCCCTACTCGATCTACGCGATGCGGATGGTCTGGCGCGCCTTCATCGTATTTCTGCACACGGTGGTCCTGATTATTCCGATCGCGATCTTCTTTCGTATGGATATCGGCTGGGGTTGGCTTCTCGCCATACCCGGTATGTTTCTCGTCGTGCTCAACCAAATCTGGCTGTCGATCGTCATCGGAATCCTCGCTACTCGGTTTCGCGACATCTCTCAACTCGTGGCTACGGCGATCCAGATCTCGATGTTTGTCACTCCGATCATGTGGCCGGTCAGCGCAATTCCTGACGCGCGCTTTATCGCCGAGATCAATCCGTTTTATCATTTGATCCAATTGGTCAGAGCGCCGCTCCTCGGGGAGGTCGCCGAGCCGCTGTCGTGGATCGTCGTGTTGGTCATGTGTTTCATCGGCTATGGCCTTGCCGCGATCGCGCTCACTCGCGCAAGCCCAAGGCTCGTTTACTGGCTCTGAGTTCCCGGGCTTAAGCTAGGACGAAGGATTGAGAGCGAATGGCGTCAATAACCCTGAGCAACGCGTCGGTAGAGATTCCGGTCTTCGCTGTCGGAAACAACTCGCTGAAGACTACCTTGTTGCGCAAGGCCGTTGGCGGGAGATTCGCCCAGACCGGCTCCAATCTGATTATCAACGCCTTGAACAATGTCAGCCTTGAGGTGCGGGACGGCGAGCGGATTGGACTGGTCGGTCAGAACGGGGCGGGCAAGACCACGCTTCTGCGCGTCCTAGCGGGCGTTTATCCGCCTACTTCCGGAACAGTTCAGGTTACCGGCCGCGTCTCTCCGATGTTTGACATCTCGCTCGGCATGAGCCCCGACTCGACCGGGATTGAGAATATCAAGGTTTGCGGAGCGTTGTGGGGACTAAGCCGTGCGGAGATCACAGCGGGCATCGACGACATCGTGGAATTCACGGAACTCGGCGACTATCTCAAGATACCCGTCAGAACCTATTCGGCGGGCATGTTGCTGCGGCTGGCGTTCGCGATCGCAACGCTTCGCCAGCCGGAGATCCTGCTGCTCGACGAGATCATCGGCGTCGGCGACGCCAGCTTCCAGGCGAAGGCCAAGGCACGGCTGGAGAGAATCGTCAGCCGAGCCAACATTTTGGTGGTATCGTCGCATTCGGATCTCATCATCCGCGACCTCTGCGAAAAGGCCATCTGGCTGGACAAGGGCAGCATCGCCGCTTTCGGCGCGGTCGATGACGTTCTGGCCGCGTACAATGCTTCCGTGTAGAATACATCAACGGGATTAGATGGTCGCTGGCGTCGCCAAAATGTGTTTTAGGATGGATGTCCTCGGTTTGTGCGGATATTGAATTTTGCTCATAAATCAGTCCTAACAATAAGAGCGCTTGAATCACAATGAATGACCTTGAACAATTTAGAAATATTTTCGAAGGCATTGTGCCTTGGACTGGTTTCGTCCCACGCCGTTGTATTGCCGATTTCGTTGGTATGATCGTAGATTTAGAATTTCAGCCATTGTCGTCGCTCATTCCGGGCTTCGATCCGAACACGCATGGCGGAAAAATTGAATCGACGATGCTTCCCGATCTCTCCCACGTTCGGAATGCAGCAGAAGCTGAAGCTTGGTTCGAAGCGGTGGATTGGGTTGTCGCCGCTCGCGATGCGCGTGACAAGTACGTTATGATCACGCTCGGCGCGAATTATGGTGCGCAAGCCGTAGGGGCCTGTCGCGCACTTCGAATGCTGAATCCCATGCCATACAAGCTGGTGGCGGTAGAACCGGTGCCGGCAAACAGAGCGTGGATCGAGCGGCATCTGCGAACGAACGGCATTGATCCAGACAAGCAATGGATCGTCCCAATGGCTATAAGTGATCGTTCTGAACCTGTTTATTTTCCGGTGGGAGGCCCAGGCGTTGGATCGAACAATTGCTACGCGACGAACGAGCTAGACGCCCGGCGTAACTACGCTGACGCCTTCATTGCAAGTGGTAAATCGGAGGAGGCACTGCGCAATCTTCTGCTTTATAATACGACTAACATTATTCAGAATCTCGTTGTGGAGGCTGATTTCCCGGCTGAAATAAAATTGGTAAGCGCTGTGACGCTTAACGAGATTTTGGGGCCATTTGAGAAGGTCGATTATCTAGAAGCTGATATCCAGCAATCGGAAATTCTCGTGTTTCCTCCTTTTATGGAATTACTGCGAAGAAAAGTCCGGCGCATCCATATTGGAACGCACGGTGCCGATGTTCATCGATCGCTACACAACATATTTCTCGATAGGGGGTGGGAGATCGTTTTTAGTTACGAGCCAAATGCTCGGCATGAAAGCGCGCTCGGAACATTCGAAACGAATGATGGGGGTTTAACGGTTCGAAATCCGGACCTGTAG
>JAJYAH010000422.1 GCA_021779635.1 Pseudomonadota bacterium
AGGTCGCCGGCGCTACCGACCGGCTTTTCGGCCGAAAGCTCGGCCGGGCTCTGAAGTTCGTGCCCCATCATCTGGCGCATGCCGCTTCTGCCTATTATCCCTCCGGCTTCGATGCGGCGGCAATCCTCGTCATCGACGGCATCGGCGAGGCGGCCTGTTCGACGCTGGCGCAGGGCGAAGGCGCGCGAATTAAGCCCGTCGAGATATTTTCCTATCCGCACTCGCTCGGATTTGTATGGGAGCGCGCCAGTGATTATCTCGGCTTCTCGCCTTATGATGCGTCCAAGGTCATGGGCCTCGCAGCCTACGGTGATCCTGGCGTCTATCGGCGGCTGATGACCTCGATCATCCAGGTGAGCGAGGACGGCTATCAGGTCGATCTCGCCGCGCTCGGCTTTCCGTCCTTCGATCTGCGGGGTTTCGAGCTTTTGCTCGGACCGAAACGGCAACCGGATGAGGATATTCTCGCTCAACACATGGACTTTGCCGCAGCGCTGCAGGACGTCACCAATGCCGCGGTGCTGGCTCTGGTGCGGCGTCTCGAGCGCTCCGTCGGACTCAATCGACTGTGCGTTGCCGGGGGTGTCGCGCTCAATTGCGTCACCAATGACTTGATCAGGCAGGCCAGCGCCTATTCGGATATCTTCATCCCGTCCGCGCCGCATGACGCCGGCACCGCGATCGGTGCGGCTCTTGCCGTTCACTGCGCCGAACAAGGCGTCAGGCCACCACCCAGCGGCGCAACCCCCTATCTCGGTCCGCAATTCAACGAGCGAGAAGTGCTGGCTGCCGTCAAGCAGGCTGGCCTGACGCCACGGCGAAGCAAAAACACCGCTCGGGAGGCCGCCGACATGATCGCCGACGGCAATATTGTCGGCTGGTTTCAGGGCCGCATGGAGTTCGGCCCCCGCGCGCTTGGCAATCGGTCACTGCTTGCCGATCCGCGCCGGCCCGACACGCGCGCCATCCTCAATAACAGGGTAAAGCACCGGGAAGACTATCGGCCGTTCGCGCCCAGCGTCCTGGCCGAACGCGCCGACGAATGGTTTGAAGTCGGACCGCATTTGGCAAGTCACGAATACATGCTGTTTGCCTGTCCGGCAAAAACGGAGCACCGCAATCGTATTCCGGCCGTGCTCCATCAAGATGGAACCGCGCGCGTGCAACTCGTGCGGCGCTCGGCCAATCCGCGTTTTCACGAGCTGATTTCGCGCTTCTTCGAGCGAACCGGCGTACCGCTCGTGCTCAACACGTCATTCAACGACAGCGAGCCAATCGTATGCACACCGGCCCATGCGATCGCCACGTTTCGCAACGCGGGCATCGATGCGTTGTTCATGGGAGACATCTGTCTGACATCGCAGAACTGAGCGGGCGGGCCGCAAGCGGAAAAAAGTGGCTACACCAACTGTGGCATGATACCGAATGAGCCGCTCGATGCGGAGCACCAGTGAGGCGGAAGGCACGGGCTGACCGGATGACGGCTGAAGATCCACCATCGCATTCGCGTACTCCATTTCCTTTCGACGAGCAGAGCGCCGGCGAACAGAGCACCGGCGAGATCCGGTTCTCGCCTAATTTTTCGGTCTACGTCCTGCCTCCCGATGGCGTCTGCCTCTATTCGGAAAACCGCAAGGTTTTTCTTCGCGGCGAACTTTACTGCGCCGTCGCCTCCCGCATCGGCGAGGGCGAACATCCGGATGCCATCATCGAGGCGCTTTCCCGCGAATTTCCTCCCGGCAAGATCAATGAAGCCATCACGCGGCTGCTTGATCGTCGCTTCGTGATTCCTGCGGAGCTGATCGACGACACAGCGGCGGGCTACTGGGCCAGCTTCGGTCTCACCGACGAAACCGCGGGGGAGAATCTTGGGAATACCAGCGTACGGATTCAGTCGATGGGAGCGGCCGGCGGGAAGGAGCTGGACGCCGCCTTGCGCAAATTCGGCGTTCGGGTCGTCGATCGCCCGGCCGATCTGACGGTCGTTCTGGTGGACGACTATTTCGATGGCCAGCTTGTTGAATTCAACCGTCAGCAGCTGGCGCAAAGGCAGGACTGGCTGCTGGTGCAGCCTGCGGGTATTTTTCCCCTGATCGGTCCGATTTTCAGGCGGGGAAAAAGCGCCTGCTGGACCTGCCTTGCCGATCGCATGAAATGGAATCGCCAGATCAAGGCATTTCTTGACCGGACCCATGCTCGCTGCGTGGCCGCGTCACCGCTCAACAGGAATATGGTCGCGCCGAGCGCGATCGGACTTGCGGCGACCGAGATCGCCAAGGCCATTGCCAGCGGTTTTCGCACCGACCTGCAGCAGCATGTCGTCAGCCTCGACCTGTTGAGCTCGATGGTGGTCCGGCACCATGTTCCAGCCCGGCCGCAGTGCCCCGCTTGCGGAAGCAGTGAAGCGCGCGACCTTGATCGCCCCCCGCTGCCGACCAGGCTCCGCGTCGGCGGCAAGGCCGTGATGACGAGCGGCGGCTATCGATCGGTAGCGCCGGCCGAGACGATCGCCCGCTTTCGAAAGCACGTCAGCCCGCTGACCGGCATCGTGTCGCAGCTTGAACGGATCAAGAGCGAGCAACCGCTGGATTTCACCTTTCTTGCAAAACACAGCTTTTCGCCGCGTCCTGAGGCGGTCAGCGCGCTGCAGGTCCAGGTGATCGCCGAGAGCTATGGCAAGGGCAGCACCGCCGAGCAGGCCGAAGCAAGCGCGCTGATGAAGGCCGTCGAGCGCCATTGCGGGATATTCCACGGCGACGAGATCAGGAACCGTCGCAGGTTTGTCGATTTTGCGGCGGGCGAGGCGATCCATCCCAACGACATTTTTCTGTCAGCCGATACGCCGTTCGATCCGTCGGCCGAGATGGAGTGGTCGCCGGTCTGGTCGCTGCGCGACGAACGTTTCAAGCAGCTTCCGACCTGCCTCCTGTACTTTTTTCACGACGCCTCCGCCATAGATCAGTTCTATGCCGACCCGGACGGCTGCGCAGCCGGCAATACGGCCGAGGAGGCGATCCTCCACGGTTTCCTCGAACTCGTGGAGCGGGATGCGTCCGCGATCTGGTGGTACAACCGCCTGCAACGGCCCGAGATCGATCTCGACCGGCTCGGCGACAGTTATATTCGGGATCTGCGAACCCAATTCGCCGCGATGGGACGCGGCCTGTGGGTGCTGGACCTGACCAGCGACATAGACATTCCGGTCGTCATGGCGGTCTCGCACTGGAAGGAAGACGGGCGCGAACGCATCGAGTTTGCCGCGGGCGCGCATTTCGACCTTCGTGTCGCCGCGCTCCGGGCCGTGACCGGGCTCAATCAAATCTTGGCGGTCGATCGGATCGCGCGGCCAGCTGCCGCCCCAACCGTCGCAGACAGAGACGGCGCGTTGCCGCTGCCCTTGCGCAAGAATGCCTACCTCCTGCCGCACGGCAAGGCGACCGCCCGGCGCGCGCCATCCGCCAAATTCGCAGGCCTCGATCGGCGCGACCAGGTGCTCGGCTGCGTCAAGCTTGCTAGACGTCTTGGCCTGGATTTCCTCGTTCTCGACCAGACCCGGCCTGACGTCCAGGTTCCCGTGGTCCGGGTGATCGTTCCGGGACTGCGGCATTTCCGCAGCCGTTTCGCTCCCGGGCGGCTCTATGACGTGCCGGTCAAACTGGGCTTGCGCAAACGCCCCTTGCGGCAAGCCGATCTCAATCCGCTCGATCCGCGAATCCCGGCGTAAACCTGGCGACCGACCGATGCCGGACCGGCGCATGATGGCGTCTGCGATAGCCGCGGTTCCCTTACCCCAGGTTGATCCGCTGGAACTATTCCGGCCACTGTCACTTATCGCGAATACCCTCACAGACCGGAGATGGCCATGACGATCGCAAGGATCCTTTCGGCTGGTACCGCAGCGGCCCTCATCATCCTCGGTTCGGCTGCCTTGGCCCAACAGGCGCCGACGGGAACCATCACCGGAATTAACCGGATGAATGACACCATCGCCATCAGAGAGACGCAAAGCGGCACCGTCGGCGCGAATACCGCCGGCGCGGCTGAACAGTTCAAGGTGCAAAAGGGCGTGTCGCTGGAGGATTGGCACGCCGGCGATCGCGTGAGCTTTTCCGCGACGCAGGGCTCGGATGGAATCAGGACCATCACGAAACTTCAGAAGCCGTGACGCTTCGAAAAATCGCCGCGGCCGCGAGGTCTCATAGCCGCAGGCTTACTTCGTTGTCGCGAACGGCATGCCGCTCCCAGCATCCTATCTGCCGCTATTTTCAGCGCTGCTGATGGCCGAGGGCAAAGTGAGATCGCGGGCTGCGAGGCTATCGGCAATACTTCGCGAAGCCGCTCAGAGACAAAAACCATTTATCAAACAACCGATTAGTGGCGAAGCCGGAGGCGGCTGCCCCGCAATTATGATATTGCGCGTTTCGCTATTTCTGAAGTTGAGGCCGATCCCCTTGTGACGGCGCACAGCTTCCAAGAGCGTGTGCGACAGTGCTAATCTTGAGGTCAGCGAGGACCGAGGCAAAGAGGTCGGCCAGCCAGACAGGATGCGTCTATCCTGTCTGCGGGTCGTGCATAGCCGGACGCCGCTGCCGGCTCAACGGCGAGTCTTGTGAGTGGAACTGTCTTCTCGGTTCAGCGCGAGCGGAATTCGTGGCCTCCAGGTCTTGTCGGAGGATGGTGGACTCATCTTCGGCCGAGGGTGGAGTGAGGGCGCGGGGGGCGCTGGGCACGAGGATGTCCTGGTCGTACTCCCGGCCTCGGGGCAACCGACACCGGCCACCCTCGATCGCCTTGCCCACGAATACTCCTTCAAGGATGAGCTGGATAGCGCGTGGGCGGTGCGGCCGCTCGCGCTTGTGCAAGATCGCGGTCAGACCATTCTGGTGCTCGAGGATCCCGGCGGCGAGTTGCTCGGCGGACTGCTCGGCACACCGATGGAGGTCGGACGTTTCCAGCGCATCGCTGTCGGCGTTGCCGCAGCCCTCGGCAAGGTGCACCAGCGCGGCCTCATCCATAAGGACATCAAGCCCGCCAATATTCTGGTGAACACTGCGAGTGGTGAGGTACGGCTTACCGGCTTCGGAATCGCGTCGCGGCTCACGCGCGAGCGGCAGCCGCCCGATCCTCCCGAGGTGATCGCCGGGACGCTGGCCTACATGGCGCCCGAACAGACCGGGCGAATGAATCGTTCGATCGATGCACGCAGCGATCTCTACTCGCTCGGCGTGACACTTTACGAAATGCTCACCGGGAGTCTTCCCTTTACGGCTTCGGATCCGATGGAGTGGGTGCATTGCCACATTGCACGGCAGGCCGACGCACCTGGTGAGCGGGCGAGCGGAATTCCTGAGGTCATTTCCTCGATCGTGATGAAGCTTCTCGCGAAGACTGCGGAGGAGCGTTACCAGACCGCCGCGGGGGTCGAGGCCGACTTGCATCGCTGTCTGATGGAGTGGAGGTCCCATGGTCGCATTGAGCCATTCCCGCTGGGAACACACGACGCCTCGGACCGATTGCTGATCCCCGAGAAGCTCTATGGCCGCGAGCCCGAGATCGCCACGCTGCTAGCGTCCTTCGAACGTGTCGTTGGCGGAGGCAAACCGGAACTCGTTCTTGTTTCCGGCTATTCGGGTGTGGGCAAATCCTCCGTTGTCAATGAACTCCATAAACCGCTCGTCCCGCCCCGAGGCCTTTTTGCATCAGGCAAGTTCGACCAGTACAAGCGAGACATCCCCTATGCGACCCTCGCGCAAGCCTTCCAGAGCCTCATCCGTCCGATCCTGGCGAAGAACGAAGAAGACCTGGGCCGTTGGCGCGACCGCATCCGCGAGGCGCTGGGTCCGAATGGTCAGCTTATGGTGGATCTCGTCCCGGAGTTGAAGCTCATCATCGGGGACCAGCAGCCCGTTCCGGAACTTCCGCCAAAAGATGCGCAAAGTCGCTTCCAACTCGTCTTCCGTCGGTTCATCGGTGCATTCACGCGGGAGCATCCTCTCGCCCTTTTCCTCGACGATCTGCAATGGCTTGACGCGGCCACGTTGGACCTGATGGCAGATTTATTGACGCATCCGGACGTCAATAATTTGGTGTTGATCGGTGCCTATCGTGACAACGAAGTGGCTCCCGCACATCCGCTGATGCGCAAGCTCGACGCCATGCACCAGGCAGGAGCGACGTTACAAAACATCGTTCTCGCCCCTCTGACGCGTGACGACCTGGAGCAGTTGATTGCAGATTCCCTTCGCTGTGAACCGAGACATGCTGGCCCGTTGGCGGAACTGGTCAAGGAAAAGACGACCGGCAATCCGTTTTTCGCCATTCAATTCATATCTGCCCTGTTCGAGGAGGGATTG
>JAJYAH010000423.1 GCA_021779635.1 Pseudomonadota bacterium
ATACGATGCTCCGGTTCATACGCAGCGAGACGACCGCGCGGCAGAGGCTCGTCTCGGAAACATTGCCGAAGGGAATGCACAAGAGCGATATGTTGAGCTTCAATATTTGGGTCCAGCTTCCCGGCTTGTGGAATCGCACCGCCTTTGTCGAGCACATGCGCACCACCGGAATTGGGGTGGTCGCCAGTGACGCATTTACCGCGAGCGGCGCGCCGCCTGAGGCGGTGCGCGTTTGCCTCGGCGGCCCGATTGGCCGTCCCCGGCTGGCCGCCGGCCTCGAATACATGGCGCATGCGCTGACGGAAGCGCCGGCGCTAGCTTCGGCATTCCTGTGAGGATACGCGGTCGCCTGTCGATCGATCTATCTTGCTGACGTGTCGCGGCGAGCGGCGCTGGCCGATTCGTCCCGCTTGACTTCGGGAAACAGCCACATCGCGAAAATCATGAAGAAGCCGAGGAATGCGACGACGTACTGGATGCGGTCATGCCCGAGCATATGTTGAAAATAAAAAGCAGTCGCCGCCACCAGGACGACAACCAGCGAAAGACCAAGTTTGATTTTCACCGGCATCGCATTCTCCGCACAAATTCACGACAGGTTTATCCAGGACGAGCCCGCGACTCTCGCAAGCGCTGCGAGCGCTAGAATCTGAACGCCGATCAGGACGACAAGCCCGGTGCTGCCATCGCGCAACGACGATGGCCATGCCTCGAAAAGCCCGGGCGCAAACAGCACGACGAGGCCCGCCACGATGACCAGCGTGCTCCACCGAAGTTCGGCGTAGCCGTAAAGTCCGGTGCCCGTCAGCAGCCCGGCCAGCAGAACGGCATTGCCGAACACCAGCAGCGTTGACATGCCCGATCCCGGGCGGGCCGGCAGCGGAAACATGCCGGCGACGATCAGCAGGGCGACGGTGCCGATGGTCGCAAAGGCCGCGAACCAGAGCAGCGAAATCCAGTTCGGTTCGATGGCCTGCATGGCGGCTCCTTTGCACGGTTGCGCAGCGACATCGGGCGGGGCGCGTTACCCGGCCGGCGCGACAAATCCCGCGGACGGCTGCGCCACGTCCGGTCTCGGCGTGCGCGAGGTCTTGCGCATGTTGGTCTTGACGAAGCGGGTGTCGTAACCGTTCAGCAGGTGGCCGATCAGGCCGCGATCGAGATCCGAGGTGCCAAACAGCCAATCCATCACCGGGAATGTCAGGTTCATGTTTCGCTCCATCATGATCGACTGATTGTGATGGGCCGTGTGATGACGCCGGATGGTGTTGACGAAGGGAGCATGGCGCACGAACCAGTTCTCATCGACGTGGCAGCAGAAATGCATGAATTCGTAGATCAGATACATCGATGTGGTCGTCGAGATCAGTAGCCAGCCGACATTGGGCGAGATCAGCCAGCCCAGAACCAGCGCCGGCGGGATCGACATCATGGTGAAGGTCACCAGCGCGTAGGGCGGAAAGAAAGTCACGCGCCAGTCGTTATGATCGGCAAAGCGCATCTCATGCTCGGTGAAGAACTGATGATGCATGAGCGTATGGCGATTGTAGATCGCACGGAACGCTTTCACCTGCGAGGGCCTGTGCATGACGAAGCGATGAATCCACCACTCGAAGAAATTGGCGCACAGGAAAGTCACCGGCACGATCCCCAGCTCCCACCAGCGCAGCTCGCTGATGTTGGCGAAATAGACCGACAGCGCGGTGAACCCGATCACATAAATCACGAAGACGTGGAGCCAGCCATTGTACCAGCCGGCAATGCGGTAGCGGTACGTCGCCCGGTAGTTCCGCTGCCGCTCCGTCATCGGACTTGATGATAGTTCCATCACGTCGTCTCCATCCTTCGCAAGGCCATTGGCGTCTGATATATCACCAATCTATTAGACCGACAATGATTGTTTCGAGGCTGTTGACAGACGCCGACCGAAATAGCGCTTGCTGCGATCTCGTTGATATATTTATGGTATGGCAACGAGCGCACGAGAAGCCCCAGCGATGGCGATAGGCACTTATGAAGCGCGCTGCGATTGTTCCGGCGCGCCGATGCCGGCATTCCGGGACCTAAGCGGGCAGCTTTTAGGACAGGAGAGCATAATGAAACACTATGCGGGAGACCGGACCATTGACGGCGTCAAGGTCACCGTCGATGGTGCGCCGCTCGATCCTTGCATGAACATCATGGAGTTCAGCAAGAACGGCTTCGAATGGAGCTACGAGGGTCCCGAGCCGCGCCAGCTCGCGCTGGCGCTGTTGGCCGATCATCTCGGCGACAATGCCGCCGCGAAGGCCGCGGTCGAGTCCTTCATGCGCGCTATCGTTGCGAATTTCGGAAACGAGTGGGAGATGAGTTCGGCGGATATTGACCTGGCTCTGGCCGGACTGGCCGGCAAGGCGGTGGCCTGAATGACGCTGCAGTATCGTGCCGCGGTGCTGCATGCCGCGCAAACGCCATTGTCGATCGAAACCGTTACCGCTGCGAACGTGAAGCCGACCGACGTGCTGGTGCGGGTTCGCGCGGCGGGGCTTTGTCACACCGATCTGGAGGTGGTCGAGGGATCGCTGCGCTATCCAATGCCGATCGTGCTCGGGCACGAAGCCGCGGGCGTCGTCGAACGCGTGGGTGCGGCCGCGCGCAGCGTCAAAGCCGGTGACCATGTGGTGCTGTCATGGAATCCGCATTGCGGGCAATGCTTTTACTGCGACCGCGACGCGCCGATCCTGTGTGAGGAATATCTCGGCGAAGGACCCAAGGCCCGCGCGTTTGACGGCGAAAGCCGCGCTGCACTGGCCGACGGCCGCGAGCTTCAGCAGTTGATGTTCATGGGCGCATTCGGCGAATACTGCATCGTGCCGGATCAGCAGGCTATTCCGGCTCCGAAGGAGATCCCGTTCGACCGCGCCTGCCTGATCGGTTGCGGCGTGATGACGGGCGCCGGCGCCGCGCTCAATCTCGGCGCGATCGCGCATGGCGATACAGTGATGGTGGTCGGTTGCGGCGCCGTCGGCCTCGCCGCGGTGCAGGGCGCACGGCTGGCAGGCGCGGGGGTGATCATCGCAGTCGACCTCGATCCCGCGAAATTGGTGTTGGCGCAGCGAATGGGGGCAACCCTTGGCGTCGATGCATCGAAGGACGATGTGATCGCTGCTGCGAAACGAGAAACCAGCGGCCGCGGCGCCGACGTCGTCATCGAATCGGCGGGGAGCGCTTCGGCTTTTCGGATGACCACCGAAGCCGTGCGGCCCGGCGGCCAGGTCATCTGGCTCGGCAAGATTGACGTCAACAAGGACGTCGCGTTTCGCTGGGGCTCGCTGATGCAGGAGAAACGCATCCGCCGCGTCAGCTACGGCAATGCGCGGCCACGACGCGATTTTCCACTGCTGGCGCGTGCCTATCTCGACGGCTCGTTGATGCTCGACGAGTTGATATCCCGCCGCATTGCACTGGAAGAGATCAACGATGGTTTCGCTGCGTTGAAGCGCGGCGAAACCATTCGCAGCGTCATTACATTCGATTGATGCCGCTCAGGTGTCGAGCGTCTTGCGTGCGAAATCCTCGATGTAGTCGATCAGCCGGTCGGACGCGGTCGCGGCGGCTTTGACCTTCTTCTGCGAAACCGCTTCGGCGACCGCCGCGTGCAGCCTGGCGGCCAGCGGCAGATCCGCGACCTCCTGATAGTGCTGGTACCAGAACCGGCGCGACAGCGCGTTCATCAGGCCCATCGAGCGGTGGGCGAATTCGTTGCGGGCTGCCATCGCGATCAGGATGTTGAAACGCTGGTCGAGGCGCATAAAGGCGATGTCGTCCGATTTGGCAGCGGCCGCCAGCATGGCTTCCGCCACCTCGGCGAATTCGCGGCGTTCGTCGGGCGAGGCGCGTTCGGCCGCCAGGCTCGCCATCAGCCGCTCAAGCTCGCGACGCACCTCGAGCAGCCGCAGTTGCAGTCGCAAATTGATCTCGGAGACCATGATGCCGCGCCTCGGCATGATCACAACAAGGCCATCCCGCGCCAGGCGTTGCAGCGCTTCCCGGATCGGGGTTCGGCCAATCTTCAGACGCGCGGCGAGTGCCTGTTCCGACAGCACCGTTCCGGGCGACAATTGCAGCGTCACAATCATCTCTTCAAGCTCGCGATAGGCGCGATCGGTCAGCGTGCCGTCCTCGGCTTCGGTCGCGCGCGGCCGGCGTTTCGTCGGCGTCTTCGATTTCAAATCGAGCCTCACATCTGCCGGTGAAAAAGGCACGCGGGGATAGGCCGCTAGAGTCCTATCCCAAGTGTATATCGGTCGTATATCAGGAAGCAACCGCGAGGGGCGACCGGCGCCTTCGATCGATACGAAGGAAGCGGAAATGTGGATTTATCGTGAGCCCGCTTGAGCCGTTAGCGATATCCGGCGGCCTGCAGTTCAAACAGTTCCGAATAGCGCCCCGACTGGGCCAACAGCTCATCATGGGTCCCGGAAGCCTCGATGGTGCCGTCGGCGAGAACCAGAATGCGGTCCGCCATGCGCACGCTGGAAAAGCGGTGAGAGATCAGGATGGCTGTTTTTCCGGAGCTGAGTTCCTTGAAACGCTGAAACACCTCAAACTCCGATCGAGCGTCCAAAGCTGCGGTCGGCTCGTCCAGGATTAACACCGCCGCCTCGCGCATGTAGGCGCGCGCGATCGCGATTTTCTGCCATTCTCCGCCGGACAATTCCACGCCGTCCTTGAACCGTTTGCCGATCATCTGCTGATAGCCGGCTGGCAATTTGGCAACGACCTCGTCCGCCTGGCTGCTTTTCGCGGCGCGGTTTATGCGGGCCAGATCGTCGCGCGCGGCAATCTTTCCGACCGCGATATTGTCGCCGGCGTTGAGATTGTAGCGGACGAAATCCTGGAAGATGACGCCCATGCTGCCGCGTAGCGCATCCAGATCGTACTCGCGCAGGTCATGGCCATCGAGCAGGATGCGGCCTTCGACGGGATCATAGAGCCGGCTGAGAAGCTTCACCAGGGTGGTCTTTCCGGCGCCGTTTTCTCCGACCAGTGCCAGCACCTCGCCGGCGTGAAGGGTGAAGCTGAGATGTCGCACCGCCCATCGCTCCGAGCCGGGGTAGCGAAATCCGACGTCTTCAAACTCAAAGCCATATAGAACAGGATTCGGGAAACTTCGCGGATTTGCCGGCGACAGGATTTCCGGCGTCACCTCGAAAAATGAAAACAGGTCGTTGAGATAGAGCGCCTGGCCGGCCGTACTGGAGAAACTGGTCAGCAGGCCCTCAAGAAGCGCGCGCAAGCGCCGGAACGAACCTGCAAGGAAGGTCAGGTCGCCGACCGAAAATTCTCCCGTCAAGGTGCGCCATGTGATGTAGGCATAGGCGAGATAGTAGCCGACGGTGCCGATCGCGGTGAACAGTCCTCCCCAACCGGCGCGCCGCAGTGCCAGCCGTCGATTGGCCGCGTAGAAATCGGCTGCCAGACGGATGTATCGATTGATCAGAAATCCGTTGAGACCGAAGATTTTCACTTCCTTTGCGGTCTCAACGCTGGCGGCGGTTTGCCGGACATAGTCGAGTTCGCGCCGCTCCGGGGTGCGGACAAAATCAAGCGAATAGCTTTGCGCGTTGAAATGCGCCTCGCCGACAAACGCCGGGACCAGGGCCAAAAAGAGCAGGGCGATCAGCCAGGGTGCATAGAAAATCAGGCCGGCGGCAAAACTGACCACGGTCACGATATCTTGCGCCTGGCCGAATAGCTGCCCCATCAGCGACATTCTTCCGCTGGTCTGCCGGCGCGCCCGCTCGAGCTGGTCCTGAAATTCGGAGTCCTCGAAATCCTCGAGGTCGAGCGTCGCGGCGTGCTGCATCAGGCGCACGCTTGAGGTGTTGGTCACGCGCTCGGACAACAGGCCGTCGATCAACGACACGACGCGACCAAGGATGTCCGCCAGCACGGCGAGCGCGAATTCGGCCAGAAGCAGCAGGCCCAGCCAGTTCAACAGGCCGCTGTCGAGCCACAGCCGCAGCGTTTCGGGCCTATGCGGCGCCTGCACCAGCGATACAACGTTGTCGATAATCAACTTGCCGACATAGAGGGTGATGACAGGCATCACCGCGCGAACTAGCCGCAACATCAGGGATGCCGCGGTCAATTCGGGGCTGGTGCGCCAAACCATCATCAGGAAGGGACGTAGATTCCTCAGCGCTCCGACGCGCTCCCTGAGAGATCGGCTGGATGCCGCAGATGTCCCCATTGCTGCTGAACCCGAGGGGCGCCGGGCGTCTCGGCCTCCATTGCTATAGTGCCGCGGCATCCAGAGGATTCCCGGGATCGTTGGATTTGGGTTGCATGTTGCTT
>JAJYAH010000424.1 GCA_021779635.1 Pseudomonadota bacterium
CCACAAGCTGCGCCGACCGATTACACCATCTTACGGAAAGACCTGAAGTAATCCCGCGCGCCGTGAAAGTGCAGCGATCGACCCTGAGCGACCATGCGGCCTGCGCGCGCCTCTTACCACCAGCCCCGTTGCACCGGTCGATAGTAGGGGCGACCGCCCCGGCGCGGATCGCCAGTTTGGGAGTTGGGCTGGAAACCAGTTTGGAAACCCCAATTGGGCTGGAAGAAGGAGCCGAAGCCGTCGTCGCTCTGGACGTAGGGGCCCGCAACGCGGATATCGACCGTGGGCTTGCGCGTCACGAAGCCGCCCTGGGGCTGGTTGTTCAGCACCGCGACGAATTCGGTACGGTAGTTGGTCTCGCGGCTCAGCGGCTCGTCGGAGACGACGATCGAGGATCTTGGCAATGCGGTCGGCGCGATGCGATCAAGCACATCCTGCGGGAAGGTGATGCGGTCGAGCGCGTCCTTGGCGTCGTCCCCGTTGTCGATCGTGACCGCGGTCCAGCGCAAGCCTTTGTCGTTGCGCGCCACTGCCGTGAACACATGCGTGCCGATCGGCTTTTCGGGATCGCGGATCGTGACCGGGACCTCGATGGAGGCATCGAACACCTCGCCCCCGTCCGGCCACTCTTTATGCGTGTTGCGCCGCACGTAAAGCTTCTGCGTCGCACGGCTGATGTAGACCAAGACCGGCTCAAGCGCGAGCTTCGCCTCGCTTGCCGCCTTGGCGGCGTCGGCCTTCCTGGCCTGGGCCGCCTTGGCGGCGTCCTTTGCGGCGGCGGCGGCGGCGAGCTTCGACTTCGCGTCAGCCTTGGCGGTGCCGAGCTGCGTCCCCCGTTCCGCGGCCTTGGCTTCGGCCTTCTGCTTCAGGTCCTCGGCCTGCGCCTTGGCCTGGTCTGTCCTTGCGGCGGCGAGTGCCTTTTCGGCGAACGCGAGTTCGGCGTCGGCGCGGATCTTCAGCCCTTCGAGCTTGCGCAGCGACACCGGGAGCGATGCTGTCTCGTGCGCAGCCGTCGCGGCGGCTTTCTTGGCCTCGTCGGCCGTGCTGGCGGCCTCGGTGGCCTCGCGGGCGAGCGTCTCGGCACGCGCCGGAGCAGCCGCGACGGCATCCGCGTTCGGCACGAATAGCGCCGCGTCGGAAAACTCGACCGGGGCCGCGTCGTTCGGGGAGATGATCACCCGCATCCCGATCCACGTCCTGTCGAACAGCTTCTCCGCAAAGTCGTAGGGCATCCGCACGCAGCCGTGTGAGGCCGCATACCCGGGCAGCGGCCCGCCGTGGAGCGCGATGCCGTTCCAGGTGATGCGCTGCATGTTCGGCATCGAGGCATCGTCATAGAGGCTCGAGTGGTGGTCCTTGTCCTTCTCGAGGACGGCGAAGACGCCGGCCGGCGTCTCGCGTCCCGTGGTGCCGGTGGACACCGGCGCGCGCAGGATCCAACCGTCGGCGTCGTAGAAAGTGACCTGCTGGCTCTTGATCGACACGATCGCCATGATCGGCTCGCCTGCATCGCGCGGCGCCGTCGCCTCGGCGGGTGGCGCGGGGCGCGCCTGTCTCGCCGCGGCGCCGGCGGTCAGCGCCGTCAGTGTGGCCATTGCTGCGAGCGTCACAAGGGCGGGAGGCCCCCAACGCCGCATCGCCACGGTGGATTGCGCCGTCGTAAATCGATTTACCATGCCATGCCCCGGTTAAAATGCGTATCCGCGCTTGCGTCGATCAAGTGTCAGATTGCGATTTTTGGATTAACCAATCGCTGCCACGATCCACGCCGCCAATTCGCTCCTGGGGACTATCAGCACGTTCCGCTGGCAATTGTCTCATATACGACAGCCCGCGCAGGAGGAAGGGCGGCTCGCGGCTGAAATCGGCGCGCGGTCAGACCGGGGCGGTGCATGCCTTGTGGCGCGCCAGGGCCAGGCGGCAGCCGGCCGCGCGATATGACATTTTCATGAATGATCTGGCGCAATGAGCCCGTCGCCAAAGCAGTGAATATGCCTGCACCCTTTCCTTGGTTGGCAGGTCATGAAATTCCAGATTATCGAGCAGCTCGGACAGGCTGACATCCTGTTGCCATCGCTGGTGACGGAAGGGCTCGCAGCCAACGACCGCATCAAGGTTCGCATGAGCGCGCTGCAGGCGGCTGTCCAACGCGCGCAGGAGCCGCTTCGCCCGGCAACCGATTTGCAGGTCGAATGCCGCGCCGCCGGAATAGCCCCCGCCGCGCTCGCAACCCTGATCGGCGGCGCCCATCTTGCCGGCAGGGGCCGAATGGCCGCGCCCAATCTTGCCAGACTGATCAAGGAAATCATCGACGACGCGACGACGATGGTCCGTGCGGTGAGTGCGGGCAAATCGGCCGAGGGCGAAGCGATGGCAACGCGGCTCGCCGCGATCCGCGCCTCGGGTCTGCTGGAGTCCGCCAATGAAATCGAAATCGCGCATGTCGCCAGATTGACCGGGGTGGCGCAGGACGGTGCCGACAGTCTGCACCGGCTGGTAATGGACCTGCACAAGGCGCTCAACCGGCTTGCCGCGGCGTGCGCCGAGGAGATCGTGAGCGGCGCCCACGTATTCGGTTTGCAATCCGAAGACCGGGCGCCGGTGGAAAGTTTCATGCAAGGGCTCAACGAGACTCGCGCCCTCAAATTCAACCATCCCGGCCTCGATACCATGGCGACCCGCTCCAACGGCCGGCTCTTGATTCAAAATGATATCGGAACCACCGACGCGCATGTCGTGGTCATCGCGGTCAGGGAAAATTCCGTGACTGTGACCTATACGGACGTGCACCCGGCTCGGGCCAAATTCTTTATTGCCCTGTTCGACAAGTTCGAGGCGAAATGGAGCGGGCTCGATCGTCACACCGCGACGGGTCTCGGCGAGGACAGCGCCTTCTTTCTCGTCACGGGAGAGTTTCAGCCCGACAATGCCGGCGATCGTAACGCGTTTTTGGCCGCACTCGGCGCGGCACTGGTATTTCTGATCGACTGGAACAAGGCACGCAAACTGCTGCGCAGCTGGGTTGCCAAGGAGGATGCGGCGCGCATTCTCGATTGGGCCGCCCGGCAGCGCTGCGGGCACCGGGCCTTCCTTGAGCTCGGCGGCAATGAATTGATCAGCACCGCCGTACGCAACGCGGCGCCGACGCGGATCGGGTTTGGCGAGCGGCTGGATCAGGCGCTAGGGCGTGCCGCCGCGGTCGACTTCCTCAAGACCGCGATGCGGGTTTCGACCGAGGCGCTGAGTGCCGGGCATTCGGTCAGACTGGTCCGCGACCAGATTGAGGCCGACCTGGTCAGGCGCCTGAAACGCGTCGACAGCGCGCTGCTTGCGATCGTCCTGCGTCAGGTCGGATTGGCGCACGATATAACAGCAGCCATCGCCCAGCATATTGCCGCGCTGCGGGCCGGCCGTCCGAACGATGGCAAGCGCCTCGCGGCAAGGGCCGGCCTGATCGAGCGCAAGGCCGATCGCATCGCCCTCGAAGCGCGCAACGAAGCAGGCCGTCTCAACGCCGGACCAATCATCGAACAGCTGGTGGACCGTGTCGAGGAATCGGTCGACGAACTGGAGCAGGCTGCCTTCATCGCTTCGCTGGCGCCGGCCGGAATCGATCCTGCCGTGCTTTCGACACTTGCCGAATTATGCGCGGCCGCCACGACGGCGACTGAGGCCGCAGCCTCGGGGCTTGCCGCCGCGGTTGAAGTCCCGGAGGGACGCCGCGCCGACACCGAGGACGCTCTCAACGCCGTCATCCGCCTGATCGACGCCGAGCACCTCGCGGACAACCGGGAACGCGATGTCACCACACGGGTGTTCGCTGGCGGCTTCGACGTGCCGACGTCGCTTTCCGTGCTCGAGCTGGCCCGCGCCATCGAGCGCGCCACCGACCGATTGGCCGGCTTCGGACATCTGCTGCGGCGGCACATCATGACCGATCTGTCGGCGTAAGAGGGATTTGAACCATGCATATCGTGCGCATTGGCGGCGTATCGACGGAACCACATTCGGCCGACATGATCGGCGCCAAAGCCGCTAACCTGGCGCGGATGGCGGCGCTCGGCCTGCCGGTACCGCCGGCCTTCGTGCTCCCGGTCAAGCTTTGCGCCGCGATCATCGGCGAGGATCCGCATGCCGAACGCGACCTGCAGAAAGGGCTGAAGGAGGGCATCGAGTTCCTGGAGCAAGCGACGGGCAAGCGCTTCGGCGACAATCGGGAGCCTCTATTGGTGTCGGTGAGGTCGGGCGCGGCGAGATCGATGCCGGGCATGCTGGACACCGTGCTCAATGTCGGTTGCACGTCGACCGCCGTCCAGGGTCTGATCCGCAGCAGCGGGCGACCGGCGCTCGCATGGGATTGCCGGCGCCGCTTTCTGGAGAGTTACGCCGAAACCGTGCTGGGGTTCGATCCCGCCTTGTTCTCCGCTCACCGTGCCGACTTGATTTTGGGCGAAGGCGTCACCAGCGACCGCGAGCTGGACAGCGAGGCGCTCGAACGTCTCGCAGGCGATGAACGCGCCTTGATCGAAGAGCGCAATGATGACGGCTGGCTTGAGGAGGCGACCGCGCAGCTCGAAAGCGCGGCAAGAGCGGTCTATCACTCGTGGATGAGCGAGCGGGCGCAATCCTACCGCCGTCTCCAGCAACTCGATCACCTCAAGGGCACCGCGGTGATGGTCCAGGCCATGGTGTTCGGTAATGGCGGGCTTTCATCCGGAGCCGGAGTCGCATTTTCAAGGGATCCCTCAACCGGGCTGCGACAACCGATGATCGACCTTGTGCTCGACGCCCAGGGCGAGGATGTCGTTTCGGGCCGCCGGACGCCGGACACCGAAGAGACCATCGCCCGCGCGCTGCCGGAGCTTGCGGCCGAACTCAAGAATATTCTCGGACGGCTCGAACAGGAATTTGGCGACGTTCAGGATGTCGAATTCACCATCGAGGATGGCAAATTGTGGGTGCTCCAGACCCGTTCGGCGAAGCGGACGCCGCGCGCCGCGGCGCGCATCGCCATCGACCTCGTGCACGAAGGATTGATTACCCGTCACGAAGCGCTGGATCGGGTTGCCGGCATGGATCTTGCCGCTCTGGTTCAGGTTTCCCTGGGTTCGGCTGAGGCGCCCCTGCTGAAGGGAATCGGCGCATCCGGCGGTATCGCCGTCGGTCGTGCCGCGTTCTCATCGGAAAGCGCCCGGCAGATTTCGACCGCCGGCGATCCGGTGATCCTGATGCGACCGGAGACAAGCACGGCTGATGTCGAAGGTTTTGCGCTGGCCGCGGGCATTGTGACGAGCGTGGGAGCGCGCACCGCTCATGCGGCGTTGGTCGCGCGCCAGATGGGGAAGCCCTGCATCGTTGGGTGCAACGACATGGCGGTCGACATCGCCGCCGACCGGGCGCGATTGGCCAATGCAACGATCTCCGCAAGCGACTGGATCACCATCGACGGCGACAGCGGCAATATCTATCTCGGACAGCGCGAGACGGTCGTGACGCGGCCCGAAGCGGAAATCGCCGAAATAGCAAGCTGGCGATCTCGGGAAAATAGCGACGGCGGTAATTCTGAATCGGCCAACGGCCGGTCCGTTCCACCGCGGCGCGAGCGAAAACAGACGCCGGCCGATCAATAATGTCCCCTGCGCGGCGCCTCGCGCTGGTGCGCGGTGTTCATACCGCAATCTACGGTGTGATCACCGTTTGCGTGTTGGTGGTCCTGTTCGCCGGCGCAACCCGCATCCGAGGCGAATGGCTCTGGGTGGCTCTGGGCCTGATGAGCCTGGAGATCGTTGTTTTCGCCGGCAACGGAATGAAGTGTCCCTTGACCACCCTCGCCGCGAAATATGGCGCCAGGCACGGCGACCGGTTTGGCCCCTATCTGCCGGAACGGATCACGCGCCACACCGTGAGAATATTCGCGCCGCTTATTCTGCTGGGCCTTGTCCTCCTCGCAATCCGGGGCTGGCTCGGCTTCGGATGGAGACCATGGCCGTGAGAAACGTTAGGGGGCCTATGCCCACCGAAGCGGCGAACTCCGGTCATGAATCTCGACTTTTCGGCTGGGAGAGCTTGATTTATTTCAGCCGGGATTCGAGCAGCCACTGGCGGTAACTGGCCTCTTGCCCCTCGGAAAATCACGCCACCGCTAACCAAGCCGCTTGGCAGATATGCGAGAAGCCTCGGCCGGCGGCTGCGACAAGGATCGGCCGATGCGCCTGAGCATCGCACTCGCCTGCCTCGCACTATGGTCAAGCAGCCAACGCCCGAACGCGGCCGGGGACAGCGCCGGGGCGTAGAGAAATCCCTGGACAACGTCGCATCCCAGTTCAGATC
>JAJYAH010000425.1:0-3658 GCA_021779635.1 Pseudomonadota bacterium
GAGATCGGCGCGGCGATGCGCGAATTCTTCGGCACGCATATCGGCTGATCATTTGCCACCGGCCTGTCGCAGCAACTCGGCGACGGGCGGCAGCCAGATCATGAACGGGCCAAGGGCGCCACGCGCCTTTGGTGCCTACCTCACGGAGACGAAGAATGACGAACCCCGCCGAAATCGTCCGCAATTTTTATGAGAAGCTGAAGGCCGGCGACGCTCCCGGTGCGCTAGGCCTGATGGCCCAGGACATCGAATGGGTCACCATGTGGCACTACAAGGTGGTCGGCCGTGGCCCGGAACGCGTCGCTGAGGGCTTGTTCAAGCCATTGATGGCGGAGTGGTCAAGCTTCGCGCTCGAGCCCGCCGAATTCATCGTGGACGGGGACAGCGTGGTGTCACTCGGCCGGTTCACCGGAATGCATGGGGCAACCGGCAAGAAGGCCGAAGCCGGCTATGCACATGTCTGGACGGTGAAGGACGGCAAGATCGCGCGCTTCCGCCAATACATCGATACGCTGGCGATTGCCGAGGCCCGTCGATCATGAGCCGGCCGCTCGGCCGGCGTCCCGATGACCATCCGGGACTGAGCGGTCTCGGGCTGTAAGCCGTCAGCATCACATTCTTCCAAGGAGATCAGTCATGACCAAGTTGTTGTTCATTCAGGCATCGCCGCGCGGCACCGATTCCAAATCGATTGAGATCGCCGAAGTCTATCTCGACGCTCTACGTGCCGAGAACCTCGACCTCGAGGTTGATAGACTCGATCTTTGGAAAGCTGACCTCCCGGCCTTCGATGGCGACAAGGCGGCGGCCAAGCTCAACGTCATCCTTGGGAAGGAACATGACGCCATTCGGCGGACCGCCTGGGACCAGATCGTCGGTATTGCCAATCGCTTCACTGCGGCCGATCGCTATCTCTTCGCTGTCCCGATGTGGAATGGCGGCGTTCCCTACCGCCTGAAGCAATATATCGACATCATCCACCAACCCCGTCTCCTCTTCGGCTTGAAGCCGGAAACCGGCTATTTCGGGCTGCTGGAGAACAAGCACGCGACACTCGTTTTAACATCTGGCGTATTTGCTCAGAGCTTCCCGTCGCCGGCATTCGGGGAGGATCATCATTCGACCTATCTGCGAGCCTGGTTGAATCAGGCGGGTATATCGGCGATCGACGAACTGCGTTTCCAACCGACGCTGCTGACAGGCGACCCAGTGGGCGATCTCGAACGTGCCAAAGAGGATGCCGCGCGCCTAGCTCGGGCGCATGGCCGCATCCAAGCCCTTAACTCGGGAGCGATGAAATGACAGCGCCGATGCTGCTGGCCGCCGCTGCTGCGGCGATCCTTATCACAGCACAGGTCGCGCAAGCCGCACCTGTGGAGTCCACGTCGGCAACTACGACTTATCATCGTGTTCAGGTGGACGGCGTGGGAATTTTCTACCGCGAAGCCGGACCCAAGAATGCACCGACGATCGTCTTGCTGCATGGTTTCCCGTCTTCGTCTCGCGAGTACGACACGCTTATACCTCTGCTCGCCACGGAGTATCACTTGATCGCGCCGGATTTTCCGGGCTTCGGCCAAAGCGATGCCCCGCCACGATCGAGCTACACCTATACCTTCGACCATCTGGCGAGGACGATCGACGGCCTTCTGGAAATACTAAAAATCAACAACTATACGCTTTATCTTCACGATTACGGTGCGCCAGTAGGATTCCGTATCATCCTGATGCACCCGGAACGGCTTCACGCGCTCATCATACAGAATGGCAATATCTATAAGGATGGTTTGGGGCCCAAATGGGCCAAGATTGCCGAATACTGGGCCGACCCAAAGGCCCATCCCGAGGTCGTCGATACGTTCCTGTCCTTCGAGGCGACCAAGCAGCGTCATACCGCCGGTACATCGCATCCCGACCGCTATAATCCCGACACCTGGACCGACGAATACGCTCATCTCTCGAAGCCTGGACAGCGGGAAATTCAAGCGGACCTGCTCTACGACTACCGGACCAACGTCGCCTCCTACCCGAAGTGGCAGGCATGGCTGCACGATAACAGGCCGCCCACGCTGGTTGCGTGGGGTGCAAACGATCCATCGTTCACGGCACCAGGCGCGGAGGCGTTCAAACGCGATCTGCCCGATGCCGAAATCCATCTGCTGGATGCGGGCCATTTTGCCCTCGACGAGAAAACCGATGAGATCGCGCGCCTGATCCTCGACTTCATGGCGCGACACCGTCGGTGACTAGAACGGTTCCCGATCAGTCTGCATCATATCCTGCGCCGAGGAAGTAGTTTGCGCACTCGGCTGGGGTGAAGCCAGCTCCAGTGGCGTGGACGCGCAAACCGTCGGTCACGATGCGACGTCAAGGGAGGTTTGATGACACTCGCTGACTTTTCACAGATCTCTCAGACGATCGGCTCCGCTGCCGTTGCACGATGGCTGATCGGGAGATGGCGCTCCGGAGCTTGGCCGCGGGAGACATCTTTCACGATCGCAGCCCCAACGGCGCAAGCCTCGTCTGTTTGGTCACATCGGTGACCGAAAATACGATTCGTGCGCGGCGGATTACCACCCAAGCCGACATGGCGTTCGACCGGCGGACCGGCTTCGAGATCGGCGACGTCCGAAGCAGGATCGATTGTGTTGCGCCTTTTCCTCCGGACATTCGCGACATCTTCCTGGCGCTGGATCGGAAATACCAGGCGTTCCGGGAGATGGATCGAAGCGGTATTGAACCGGACGCCGATCAGATCAGGTTGACGGGTGCAGAGAAGCGGGCCCTCCTCTTCATTGACGAGCACGTCGCGTCCAACCCGATATGAGAGCAGGCATCGCGCGGATGCATCGCCTGCATCTGCCGAATAGCGGCGCCACCAAATTCGCTCAGCGTCAGATTACGAGTCGGAGCCCGCATCGAGCGGGTTTACGGCCGTGAATGACTAGCGTGCTCGCGTCAGGTTTTTCCGCTTCGCCGTGTTCTTAAGCAATGCGCGAATCTTGTTCGCGTCTTGGGGCGTCGCTGGATTGTAAATCACCATAGTGAGGTCGGGGCGGCCGTCGACGGCGAACCCCGAAAATTCCATCGAGAGCTCTCCGGCGATCGGATGGTGCAGGATTTTATGCCCGTCGCCATGACCCTGCACGTCGTTGTCGCGCCACATCGCCGCGAATTCCGGGCTTGTGGCGCACAACTCATCGACCAGCGACTGGACGTTGCGCGCCGCCCCCGCACGGGCCACATCCACGCGGAATGAGGCCACCACATATCGCGCAACGCTCTGCCAGTCGAATTGTGCCGCGCGCATGCGGCTGTCGCGAAACATCATGCGCAGGACGTTGCGCGGCCCGTCCGGTAACGTGCTGTAATCCGTCAGCACTGCCGCAGCCGCCTTGTTCCACGCGATCACATCCCAGGTCGCTGTGCGGATGAAAGCGGGGATGTGGTCCAAGCTGTCGAGCAAGCGCTGTAGGCGGGGCGTGATGCCATCCGGCTCGTGATAGCGGGCTTCCGGCGGCCGGCCCAAGCCGAGCAGAAACAGATGCTCGCGCTCTACATCGGTCAGCATCATGGCCCGGGCAATGCGATCCAGGACATCGGCGGAAGGGGCGCCACCGCGTCCCTGCTCCAGCCAAGTGTACCAGGTGGCACTGAC
>JAJYAH010000425.1:3668-6316 GCA_021779635.1 Pseudomonadota bacterium
CCCCGGCGTCCGCCGCCGTACCATCGAGTAGCCAAAGGCGGTGGGGTCGAGCCGGGTGCGGCGGTCCTTCAGATAGGTTCCGAGTGAATGGGCGTCTGTCATCCTGTTAGGCATTATACCTGTATAATCTCACTACTTTATCCGTATGATCAAGGTACCAATATCTCACCTGTCCGAACAGGGAGTCTCGCTCATGCGCGTATTCGTCACCGGCGCGGCCGGTTTCATCGGCACCGCCACCACGAAGGAATTGATCGCCAACGGGCACGAGGTGCTGGGCCTTGCCCGCTCCGATGCCAATGCCGAGACGCTGGAGAAACTGGGCGCAAAGGTTCATCGCGGTTCGCTCGAAGACCTCGACAGCCTGCGCGAAGGTGCGAAGGAAACGGATGGTACCATCCATCTCGCCTTCATCCACGATTTCACGAAATTTGCGGAGAACGGACAGATCGATAAGCGCGCCATCGAGGCGATGGGCGACGTGTTGGAAGGCACCGCCAAGCCTTTTATCGTCACCTCGGGAACGGGCCTTATCGCGCCAGGTGTTGTGGCCACCGAAGACATGCGGCGCGATTCCAGCCCGCATGTCCCGCGCGTATCGGAGCAGGCCGGGCTCGCCTATGCGTCGCGCGGCGTGCGCGCCATGGCGATACGTCTGCCGCAGGTTCATGGCGGCGACGGCAGAGCCGGCCTGATCACCTATTTTCTCGAAGGCGCGCGCCGCAAGGGTGCGGCGGCTTATGTCGACAAAGGTTCCGAGCGCTGGGCGGCGGCACACAGGCAGGATGTCGCCCGCCTCTACCGGCTCGCGCTGGAGAAAGGCGTGGCGGACGGGATCTATCACGCCGTCGGCGAGGAGGGCGTACCCATGCGCCAAGTCATCGACGTGATTGGCCGTGCCCTGAACGTGCCCGTGGTTTCGATCAGGAAAGAAGAGGCAGGCGACTACTATGGACCTTTGGCGATGTTCGCCGGTCTAGACATGCAGGCATCCAGCGCCCTGACCCAGCAGCGGCTGGGCTGGACGCCCACGGGAATCGGCCTTATCGCCGATATCGGCCAGCCCGGATATTTCAACGTCTGACGATGAGGTGGCCGTTGGCGACAGGAACTTCATCTATCCGGTCGCCGGTTCCGTGGGCGCTCCGACGACGATATTTTGGCCGATGAGCGGATGGCGCTTCATCGCTTCGATTGTCGAAGATCGGCCGATCGATGTCGATCGTCGCTGAAACCGAGCCGTTTTCGAATTGCAGAAATTCCGCTTTGAAATCAAAAGCGCAAATTCCTGACGGATCGGACTTACGGTGTTTGAGCAAGTGCGGAAAAATTTGCGCTGCTATATCAATGCATCACCATGACTTAAAGCAATCGAGTAGGAGTGACGGATACCAACGGCGGCAATTTTGGCCGTCGTGTAACTGTCTTTTCCGTCCGCAATGTACTGCCGCTGGGCTGGTGCTCCCCGTTTCTGGTCTCACAACTCAGATTTGCCCCACGGCCGGAGCGATGTAAAGCCGCGTCAAAAGGCTGGAGGGCTGTAGCGTAGACTCGAGTGCAAAAGGGATGGTCTGGTTCGCGCCGATAAGAGGATTTGGCTTGTCTCACGGCGAAAATGGCCGAGCGCTGGCGCCTGCTCAGGAACGCAAGCAATCCGTAGTGCATGATTGGCTCGAAGCGGGAGTTCTCTGATGGCGAGCGTAGCGTTGTTCCACTCGGTGTTGGGGTTGCGACCGGGTGAACAGGAAGCGGTTCCGTGAGTGTCAGTGATTATGATGCCGCGGCAGCGCGATCAACTGGCCTGGGCCATCCATTGGACCGCATCGGCCCCCGCCGGAATGCGGAGTGGCGCGTTCGCATCGGTTGCCGCCTGCCAGATGGCGTCCGCGACATCGCCGGCATGCGTGACGGGACCTTTGTCGTCACGGAAATTGGCGATCATAGCTTCGATCAGCGGCTTGTAGTCGGGGTTATCAAGCCCCCGCAGGTGCGGCATGGCATTCTCGCCAAACTGGGTTTCGGGTGAGCGACCGGGCAGCACGATATGCACGCGCACACCGAACGGCTGCATCTCCACCGCCAGGCTCTCCGTCAGCGCGTTCACGGCCGCCTTGCTCGCGCGATAAACGCTGACGAGCGGCAGGGGCCTGAGCGTCGCAGTCGACGTCACGTTGATGATCACGCCCGACCGGCGCTCACGGAACCTGGGCAGAACCGCTTGCAACATGGCCAGCGTGCCCAAAGTATTGGTCTCGAACAACTGCCGTGCCGCCTCGGGCTCGATCAATTCGATCGGCACCGCCGCGCCGAAGCCGGCATTGTTGACCAGCACGTCGATCGCGCCGGCCTTTTCCATGGCGTTGGCGATGCTCGTGGGATCGGTGACATCGAGCGGCAGGATAACGAGATTGTCGGAGGCCGGCAGAATGGCAGGGTTCGGCTTACGCATCGTGGCGATCACCTTCCAATCTCGCTCGAGGAACAGTTTCGCGGTTTCGCGACCGAAGCCTGAGGAACAGCCGGTGATGAGGACGCTGGGCATGACATTGCTCCGATGGTGTTGCAAGCAATCCAAAGATGGCCAGCGCGGGCGAGACGTTCTATGGTTGAAAATCCTGAATAAGTTTGCGATAGTCCTGATGTGGCCA
>JAJYAH010000426.1 GCA_021779635.1 Pseudomonadota bacterium
GTTGGAACTGCTCGGTCGTCCCAGGGGCGATTACAAATCCTTGCACCCCAATGAACACGTCAACATGAGCCAGAGCACCAATGACGTCTATCCGACGGCGCTCAAGCTCGCGGCCTATTCCGGAATCATGCGGCTGGTCGACGCCATGGCGGTGTTGCGTCAGGCGTTCGAAGTGAAGTCCGAGGAGTTCAAGGACATCATCAAGATGGGCCGGACCCAATTGCAGGACGCCGTTCCGATGACACTGGGGCAGGAGTTTTCCACCTATGCGGTGATGTTGGGAGAAGACGAGCAGCGATTGAAGGAAGCGGTGCTTCTGATTTGCGAAATCAATATGGGCGCCACGGCGATCGGGACCGGCATCAACGCGCATCCCGACTACGCCCGCCTCGTCTGCGATCACTTGCGGGCGACGACGGGCATTCCGGTTGTGACAGCCTCGAATCTGATCGAGGCGACCCAGGATTGCGGCAGTTTCGTCCAGCTCTCCGGCGTCCTGAAGCGGGTCGCGGTCAAGCTTTCGAAAACCTGCAACGATTTGCGTCTGCTGTCGTCTGGGCCGCGCGCCGGGCTTGGCGAGATCAACCTGCCGGCGATGCAGGCCGGCTCCAGCATCATGCCCGGCAAGATCAACCCGGTCATCCCGGAGGTCGTCAACCAGATTGCGTTCGAGGTGATCGGAAACGACGTCACGGTCAGCTTTGCGGCCGAGGCCGGTCAGTTGCAGCTCAATGCGTTCGAACCCATCATCGCGCACAGCCTGTTCAAGAGTGTCAACCATCTCCGGGCCGGTTGCCTGACGCTGGCCACGCGGTGCGTGAACGGCATCACCGCCAATCGCGAACATCTGCGCCGGGGCGTCGAACGATCGATCGGAATAGTGACCGCGCTCAATCCCTATATCGGTTACGCCAACGCGACCGAGATCGCCCAGGAAGCGCTCATTACCGATCAAAGCGTTTACGACCTGGTGCTGGCCAGGAAGCTGCTTACCCGAGAGCAACTCGACCAGATTCTGCAGCCGGAGGTGCTGACCCGGCCGCGTTCCTTTGGCACCGCGCCGGCGACGGCGGAAACCCAGGCGCTCAGCGTGCGCCGAGACCAGACCGATTGATGCCGCTGGCCGGAGGTCGAACAGCCAGGCGCGCCAGCTAACGCCTCACCAGATTCTGTTGCCGAACCAACCAAATTGCGGTTGCTGCGCCACCAGGACCGCCCGCGAAGCTACGCGCCTTTTTGCGATCTTGCGTTGGCCTTGCTGCTTCGGTTCGTGCTTTCTTGGATCGGACAGTTGTGGCTGGTTCGTCTCGGACGATTGCATCTGGGCGAATGCCGCCCGCGTCTGCGCCTTGGCCGAGACATCCGTGACCGTTGCCGGGACCGCGACGCTTGCCTCCGCGTTCACGGTATGCGCAGGAATGATCGTCGTCGGGAGGCTGGTATCGTAAACAATGCGCTCCGGCCATTTCCGATCGGAATGAATGCGAATGACCGGCAAATCGGAGCTTGTTCCGTCTGCAATGGGAAATTTCGGCAGATACGCATTCGAAATGAACAGCAGCGCAAGCAACACGCCGCCCATATAAGCAAAATATCGCGCGAGGGGCATTTTCATTTGATAATATTACGATGCGCGAATTTCGCAAATATTGATCGATATCAAGCCTCCATGTCTAAAATTAATAGAATAGGGCTTGACCGAGCGCATCGCCTGCAGACAGTCCGCTATCGCCGTGCGATAGCGACGCGTATCGCTGCGTCAAACGCGGCGAGGGGGCCGGAATCGTGTCAACGGATTCGGGGCTGACGACGCGTCGATCGGCGCGTCAATGCGGCGCCGATTTCCGCAGTCGAATTTCAATTCTCCGCCTTTCCTGGACGTCGCCCGAAAGCGATCCGTCGATGGCCAGGGTCTCGTCGGTATTGACAAGCTGCGCGCCGGACAAGGGTATCAGCTTGTATCCCGAAAGCAGCGGACTCCGCTTGAGCACGCCGACAACGGAAACCGCCCTTGCAAGCCCGAGCCCCGCATTATCGGCCGGAACGAGGCTGGCGACCCTCGCGTAATTCCTGAGAACCGGGACCAGATCATGATCGAGGTTTGATTGCCGTATGCCTACCGGCTGTTCATCGGTGTGGCCGACGACTTCGATGACATCAACATCATATTTCTTGATGAGCGCGGCTATTTGCTCGGGCGTCGAGGTCATCAATTTCTCGCGGAATTCGGGCGACAGCTCCGCGCTTCCGGTTTTGAAGAAGTTTCCATCAGCCTCACTCATTCTGATGATGGGGGGCCATTGGTGGCCCGATGGAGTGTCGCCGGAGAGCCCACGACTAACCGCGTCTGCAATCATCTGCGGCGGAGTAGAAGACTGGGCGGCGGCAGGCATGACTTTTTCGATACTCCCGACAATGTCCGCGTCGCGAAGCGCTCTTTCCACGTTGATGCCCTTGGCGCTGAGCAGTTCCATCTCGGTGAGCCGATCGCGGATATTTTTTTCCGAAAGGCCACCCTTTTTGAGCTCGGCCATGGCGTTGCGGCTGTCCACCAGTTCACGCCAGAATTCATCCACGGCCTTTACGCCGGTCGAGGTCACGACCTCGGAGCGAAGCCGCTCATAGAGCTCCGGGTTCTGTTTAATGGCCGTGACCAGGTTGCGGTCGATCATGCCGCTGACTCTCTCGACGCGGATTTCCTGTTCGGCCTCCTCCCTCTTGGTCTGCTCTCTCTTTAGAAACGTCGCCATGGTGATCAGCAGGCAGAATATGAGCAGGATCATGATCTCGGCCATCGTCAGGCCCAGGACGAGACCCTGGCGATACGACGACGACTGCCGGAAGATATGTCCGTCCATGGCGAACCTGCCTGATTATTGATCTGTGTCTGACCGCGTGATGATGCGAGCTAGTGGTTTCCGTCCCCTCCCGGCCGCGTCGAGGGGGGCTGCGATGGGGAAGTGCTGACGGCGCCGGTCGAGGGATTGCTGGAGATGCGCGCCGCCTCGGCGGCCCTGATCTCGGACAGCAGAATTGATATCGCGCTCGAAAGCGCTTGCGTCTGCTTCAGGTTGGAATTCACCGAAATGGCCTGCACCTCGGCATTCTTGCTGAACGTGCTCACCACGCGCGTCAAGCCGGCAATCGCCGGATTCAGCTTGACCTCGATAATGTGTTCCGGAGTTTGCAACGAGGCGAGCTTCGAAACGACGCCGTCGAGCGATTTGACGATCGCCGCGGTACTGGTCGAGAGCCGAGCGCCGTCATCGGCAAGTTGCCTTGCGACCGTCTCGAAGGTCGTTAAAATCGTGGTGTTCAGCTGTTCGATCGTTTCGCCGGATTGCTTCGAGGCGTCCTTTAGTGGCTTGTTGGCGTCCAGCGCGAACTCCTGGAGCTGACCGACAATTCGCTCCCTTGCCTCTTTCAGCAACGCATCGATTTCGTGAACGGCGTCCGTGATGGATTGCTGGGTGGCCCGCCTGAAATAGCCGAATTCGAGAACCGTGCTTTCGAGCTCGCGCCTGACTTTTCGCGAAGCGTCGGCCAGTTCCAGTCTCGCCGTGTGTTCGACCTCGACAGGGTCTCGTCGCATCTGGTTGAAGAAGATCCGCAGTGTTATGCCCGCAATCGTCGAACCTATGGCGATGCCGAAATTCTGCACGATTTGTTCGGCCGATCCCGCCGAGGAGAATTGATAGAGAGAGACGGCGAGGCTGGTCAGCGTAAACAGAAAACCCATGTAGTAGAGATTGTCGCCGGACTGGTCGTCGCGCAGACGAAACAGCCGCGCCAGCCCAAGCGCCGATGCGTATGCGACCATGATCAGTACGGGGACCAGAGTGACCTGGAGCGCGCTGAATTCGTGAAGCTTGGAGAACACGATGTAGCCGGCGCCCGACACAACGACGGTGAAGAACAACAGCCCGCTCAACAGGCCGGGCGGCACGTCCCGAAGATTATTGGTCGAGGCCACTACCTGGCCCCCTGCAGTCGCCGAGCGCCATCGAACACTCCCTTGTTGTCCGTGATCCACTCCTTCCAGAATTCGATGTGACGGACCGTGTCGATATTCACCTGCGTTTGCTGGACGTATTCGATCTTGACATGGGCATCGTGCAAGTCCGTCCTGAATTTCAGGTAGGCGGGCGATCGCTTCAGCCGCTGATAGGACAGGTCGCCGGCGCCCGGATATTGGCTGTAAAGCGGCGTGAACTCCAGCATATCGGAAATCACGATGAGTTTCTTTTCGACTCTTTGCGCTGCAGAGGAGGAAAACTCGCTGATCGCGATGTCCTGGATCGCGCCCATGATCGGCGAACTTTTCGATTTGGCGGACGTCAGGCTGCTCTTTACCGCCTCCTTTGCAGGCTGCCGAAAGCTCTCGAGCCAGCGCATGCGTGCGAGGCGCGGGTTATCGGTCCATTCGCTCAAGCCTGTTCCGTCGCCCGGATTGCATTTCGAAAACAGGGACAGGCTTCGGTTGCCCGCAATGTCGAGCACGCGTATGTCGAGCTTGTGATAATCGGGAAGCTCGGAAATCTGGTCTTCGAGCAGACCGAGAACCTGGCGCTGGGCCGGTTCCGGCAGGTCGTCTGAAGTATCGACCAGAACCACCGTAATCCCCCTGGGCCCGTCGATCGGGCACAACGAGGCTGCATCCAGTTTCGGCTTCGGGGTCACGGAAAAATAGAACACGGCCAGGATGCCCAATGCCGCGAGCGCAAGGAATATCAACGCAATGCCGCCGATCGCGGCGCCCGTGCCGCGCGCGCCGTTACGCTGTCTTCGCTGCCGACGGGCCACGCTTGCTCTCCGGGATCAGGTCGTCAATTTCGCGATACGAGCGCACAGCCTCATCGAAGGCCTCGTGAATGGCCTGAATCTGGCGATTCAGGATGTCCTGTGCTTCAAGAATTGATTGGCGAAGCTGATCTCGCGCCGTTTCATCCCTGTCAGTTCCGACATAGACGATTCGATCCATGCTGTAAGGCCTCGCGAAGTAGGCCGGAGCAGGCGTGGTTCGCGCCTTGCGATTGGCTTCGCGATAGATAGCCAGCAGGGCACGGCAGGATCTCTCGATGTGGTTTTGGTGTTCGGCGAACCGTTGCGCCAGGCGTCCCCGCGCCTGAATGATCGAATCGAATTCGCCGCGCCTGACGGATAGATCGCGCGCCGCGCCGTTCATGGCCTCGCTCGCGGCGTCCCTGATTTCGCGGAGTCGCTCGATCAATTCAGCCTTGCCTTCGGTGTATTGCGCGCGGGCCTCATTGCACCGCTGTTCCAGCGAGGCATAGCCGAAATACGGATCGGTAAAGAGCAATCCGTCGGTCATGGCGACCAGCGAAAAGATGAAGCCGATCCCGAAAAACACCCAGGAGATAATGTCGTTCAGAACGAGAGGTGTCTTGAGAAGCTGGATCATCACCTCCTGTCCGACATCGCCGTTCACCGCAGGAGGTATTTCGCGAAGATGCGCGAGCGTGAGATTTAGACCTATCGCGAAGGCGAGGTAGGCGATGGCGGACAGGAGGCCGATCAATTTGAGAAAGAAATTCCGGCGATTGACGAGGCGAATCGGCACCAGGCCACAGAGAAAGCTGGCGATGATGTTCAGCGCCGCGAAACTCACCGCTTGAACGGCGCCGCCCAATAGCCCCTGCGGATTTGATTTTGCCAGAAAATTGCCGTTGATGATCACTTCGATGACGAACAGGACCGCCAATATTCCGACCTTCAGCAAAGTTTTGCCCTGGGACGACAGGCGGGCGGGTCGTGCAAGTTTATGGCGCCGGCGAAAATCGTCGCGTTCCTGTTCTGAATCATAAAGCCGCCGCCGCAGGCTGAACAATTCGTCGCGGCCGAGGGCTGCTTCCGCACGGAATTCACCGACCGACTCCGGCGCCGCCTGCTGGATGATCGCGAAACGCTCTTCGAAATTGAGCGCCGTCAGACGCTCATCGTAGGTGTGCAGGTGTTCAAGATAGATTGAATGGGCATCCTGCTTGTGGGTCTCGATGAGTTCCACGACCTGATGCTCGATGTCGTCGAGCGTTTCCGCGTCGGCCGACGGCCGGTTCTCGGCGCCACGCTCGCCTCCATTGACCGCCAGGTTCAGACTGTCGGCGACCCGATTGACGTTCAAATCGAGAAATATCTCGGTGGTCGGTCGATACGAATGCTGGGGCTGGCCCAGCAGGCTCAATAGCCGCGCAATGCCAGACTGCCTAACGTGAGCCGCGTTCATCCAATTCCCAGTCCTGCACGTTCAGTGTGTTGATTTGCAGCGTCCGGCTGCACCCTGGCCTTGCG
>JAJYAH010000427.1 GCA_021779635.1 Pseudomonadota bacterium
GAGCTTTGTCAAAGTATAGGTCAACCGTGAAACGGTCGGCTTTGGCAAGTTGGTACGGGCCGCGATCTCCTGATTGCCAAGAAGCCCGTCGTTGGGTTGGAATGCGCGCAATACATCAAGCCCGCGGGAAAGCGCGACGACGAAGCTGCGATCAGTCGTCACCTTCTTGCCTGGACGTTTCATTGCCTGCTGCTGCGCGGACCTCGTTGACAAGGGACGTGCTTCAAAATAACCCTCGCTGTCAAGATGTGGAATTAAATTCCGCAGTGCGAAATTTATCAAGAACGGGATACCCAGGGAGAATCGCGTGAACGAAGTGGTCAAGCTCGAACGTCATGACGTGGTCGCCATTGTCACGATCAACAGCCCTCCCGTGAACGCGCTCAGCGCCGCCCTCCGCGGCGGCATTCTAGAGTGCATGAAGAGCGCCATCGCCGATCCCGAAGTGAAGGCGATCGTCCTGACCTGCGGCGGCCGCACCTTTATCGCCGGCGCCGACATCACCGAATTTGGCAAGCCGCCGAAGCCGCCGGGTCTTCAGGAGGCGCTGGTCGCGATGGAGAACAGTCCGAAGCCGATCATTGCCGCCATTCACGGCACCGCGCTGGGCGGCGGTCTCGAAGTCGCGCTCGCCTGCCATTTCCGCGTCGCGACAAAGGAAGCCAGGCTCGGCCTGCCCGAGGTGAAATTGGGCTTGCTGCCGGGCGCCGGCGGAACGCAGCGCTTGCCGCGCGCGGTCGGTCCTGAGCTTGCGGTCAAGATGATCGTCGGCGGCGATCCGATCAGCGCGACTGAGGCGCTCAAGCACGGCCTGATCGAGGAAATCGTCGAAGGTCCGGCTTCCGGCGGCGAGGCGTTTGCCCGCAAGGTGCTGGCCGAGAAGCGGCCGCTGCGCAAGCTGCGCGATGACGACAGCAAGCTCGCGGCGGCCAGGGCCGACCGCTCGATCTTCACCAACGCGGTCGCGGCCCTGACCAAGAAGGCGCGCGGGCTGGAAGCGCCGTTCGCCGCCGCCGACGCGGTCGGCGCCGCCATCGACCTGCCGTTCGATGAAGGCCTGAAGAAGGAGCGCGAAGGTTTCCTCAAGCTGGTGGCCAGCGATCAGTCGAAGGCGCAGCGTTATGCCTTCTTCTCCGAGCGCGAAGCGGCCAAGGTCGCGGGCGTTCCCGAAGGCACCAAGCCGCGCCCGGTCGAGCGCGTCGCCATCATCGGCGCCGGCACCATGGGCGGCGGTATCGCGATGTCGTTCGCCAATGCCGGTATCCCGGTGACTCTGATCGAGACCGGCGACGAGCAGCTCAAGCGCGGCATGGGCGTGATGCAGAAGAACTACGAGGCGACCGCGGCGCGCGGCGGCATTCCCGCCGATGCGCCGGCCAAGCGCATGGGCCTGATCAAGGGCGTGGTCGGGCTTGAGAATGTCAAGGATGCGGACCTGATCATCGAAGCCGTGTTCGAAACCATGGCGATCAAGAAGGACGTGTTCGCCGCGCTCGACAAATTCGCCAAGCCCGGCGCCGTGCTGGCCTCCAACACCTCCTACCTCAACATCGACCAGATCGCGGCCGTCACCAAGCGTCCGCAGGATGTGCTGGGCATGCACTTCTTCAGCCCCGCCAATGTGATGAAGCTGTGCGAGATCGTGCGCGCGGAAAAAACCGCGCCGGATGCGCTGACGACCGCGGTTGCGGTGGCGCGCCGCATCGCCAAGGTGCCGGCGGTGGTCGGGGTCTGCGACGGCTTCGTCGGCAACCGGATGCTGGCGCAGCGCGGCAAGCAGGCGGAGAAATTGCTGTTCGAGGGTGCATTGCCGCAGCAGGTCGACGCGGTGGTGACCAAATTCGGCATGCCGATGGGACCGTTCGCGATGGGCGATCTCGCCGGCCTCGATATCGGTTGGCGCTCGCGCCAGGATCGCGGCATCAAGTCGGAAATCGCCGATGCGCTGTGCGAAGCCGGCCGTTTCGGCCAGAAGACCGGCAAGGGCTATTACAAATATGAGGCCGGTTCGCGCGCGCCGCTGCCCGATCCGGAAGTCGAGAAGCTGATCGATGAGACCCTGCAGCGGTTGGGGCGCAAGCGCCGCGTGGTCAGCGACGACGAGATCCTCGAGCGCATGATGTATCCGATGATCAACGAGGGCGCGCGGATCCTGGAAGAAAAGGTCGCGGCGCGTCCGAGCGATATCGACGTGATCTGGCTCTACGGTTACGGCTGGCCGATCTATCGCGGCGGCCCGATGTTTTATGCCGATTCCGTCGGCCTCAAGCACATCGCGGACCGGCTGTCGTTCTACGCCAAGGAAACCAACGATCCGAGCCTCGAACCGGCGCCGCTCCTGAAGCGGCTCGCCGCGGAAGGCAAGACCTTCGCGTCGCTGGCGGCCTCGAAAGCAGCGTGATGGGATCAGCACGTCGAGCGCCGCGTCCCTGTTCCCTCCCCCCTTGCGGGGGAGGGTCAGGGTGGGGGGTGAGCCACAAGCACCGCGCTCGCGGTACCCCCACCCCCAACCCCTCCCCGCAAGGGGGAGGGGAGCACGCGCACTGCGGTCAGCGCGCATGACCCATCCCGGCGAGGCATTCTATCCGGAAGGCGTCCGTTGGGACGATGCGATCGCGCGCGGGACGCTGCCCGATCTGTTGTCGACCGCGGCGGTGCAATTTGCCGCGCGGCCGGTGATCGAATTCCGCGATCGGCCCATCAGCTACGCCGAACTGGAAGCCATGGTCGAGGTGGCGGCCTCCGCCTTCCTGCGCGCTGGCTACGGCAGGAACTCGTCGGTGGCGCTGTTCCTCGGCAATTCGCCGGACCATCCGGTGAATTTCTTTGGCGCGCTGAAGGCCGGCGCCCGGGTCGTGCATCTCAGCGCGCTCGATGGCGAGATCGCGCTCTCTCATAAATTGAGCGACAGCGGCGCGCGCATTCTCGTCACCAGCGACCTCGCCACGCTGTTGCCGATGGCGCTGAAGTTTCTGGAAAAAGGCCTGCTCGATCGCCTGATCGTCTGTGAAGACGATGATTGGGGCGCGGTCGGCAATCCGCACGCGCCGATTCCCTCTCATCCGGCGATCGTCACCTACAAGGCGTTCGTGCAGGGCGCGACCGCGCCGGCGCAGTGGCCACAGATCTCGGCCGATGACGTCGCATTGCTGCAATATACCGGCGGCACCACCGGCTTGCCCAAAGGCGCGATGCTCAGCCATGGCAATTTGACGTCGGCGGTATCGATCTACGATGTCTGGGGCAAGCCGGCGCGCGCCAAGCGCGACGCCATCGAGCGCGTGATCTGCGTGCTGCCGCTGTTTCATATCTTTGCGCTGACGGTGGTGTTGCTGTCGTCGATCCGGCGCGGCCACCTGATCTCGCTGCACCAGCGCTTCGACGTCGAGGCCGTGATGCGCGATATCGAAGTCAAGCGCGCCACCGCGTTTCCCGGCGTGCCGACGATGTGGATCGCGATCGCGAGCCTGCCCGATCTGGAAAGCCGCGATCTGTCGTCGCTGGTTTCCTGCGGATCGGGCGGCGCGCCGCTGCCGGTCGAGGTCGCGAGGATCTTCGAGCGCAAGGTCAAGATGAAGCTGAAGAGCGGCTGGGGCATGACCGAGACCTGCTCGCCCGGCACCGGCCACCCCGCGGAGGGACCGGACAAGCCGGGTTCGATCGGGCTGATGCTGCCGGGCATCGAAATGGATGTGGTGTCGCTGGACGATCCCAAGAAAGTCCTGCCCACCGGGGAGGTCGGCGAAATCCGCATCAAGGGACCGAACGTCACCAGGGGCTACTGGAACCGGCCGAAGGAAACCGCGGAGGCCTTTGTCGGCGACCATTTCCTGACCGGCGACATCGGCTACATGGACGATGACGGCTATTTCTATCTGGTCGATCGCAAGAAGGACATGATCATCTCCGGCGGCTTCAACGTCTATCCGCAGATGATCGAGCAGGCGATCTATACCCATCCGGCGGTGCAGGAAGTGCTCGTGATCGGGATCCCCGACGATTACCGCGGCGAGGCGGCGAAGGCCTTTGTGAAGCTGCGCGCCGGCGCCGATCCGTTCACGCTGGAAGAGCTCAAGGCATTTCTGGCCGGCAAGCTCGGCAAGCACGAAATTCCGGCGGCGCTGGATTTCGTCGACGAACTGCCGCGCACTTCAGTCGGCAAACTCTCGCGCCACGAATTGCGGATCCAGCAACCCCCGCAACAATCTTCGCAACCCAAACAACAACTCGCAACAGGAGGTCGTTCATGACCGAAGCCGTTATCGTTTCCACTGCCCGCACCCCGATCGGCAAGGCCTATCGCGGCGCCCTCAACGCCACCGAGGGCGCGACCCTGCTCGGCCACGCCATCGGCGAGGCCGTGGCGCGCGCCAAGGTCGATCCGAAGGAGATCGAGGATGTGGTGATGGGGGCAGCCCTCCAGCAGGGCTCGACCGGCGGCAACATCGCCCGCAAGGCGCTGCTGCGCGCGGGCCTGCCCGTCACCGTCGGCGGCACCACCATCGACCGGCAATGCGCCTCGGGCCTGCAGGCGATCGCGCTGGCGGCGCGTTCGGTGCTTTTCGACGGTGTCGAGATCGCGGTCGGCGGCGGCGGCGAGTCGATCAGCCTGGTGCAGAACGAGCATGCCAACAGCTTTCACGCACAGGATCCGGCGCTGCTCAAGATCAAGGGCGAAGTCTACATGCCGATGATCGACACCGCCGAAGTGGTGGCCAAGCGCTACGGCATTTCGCGCGAGCGTCAGGACGAATATTCGCTGGAAAGCCAGCGCCGCACCGCCGCCGCCCAGCAGGGCGGCAAGTTCAACGACGAAGTGGCGCCGATCACCACCAGGATGGGCGTCACCGACAAGGCCACCGGCGAGGTTTCCTTCAAGGAGATCACCTTCTCCAAGGATGAAGGCCCGCGCCCCGACACCTCGGCCGAAGGCCTTGCCGGCCTCAAGCCGGTGCGCGGCGAAGGCTTCACCATCACCGCGGGCAATGCCAGCCAACTGTCGGACGGCGCCAGCGCCGCGGTGATCATGAGCGACAAGGAAGCCTCCAGGCGCGGCCTGAAGCCGCTCGGCATCTTCCGCGGCTTCGTCGCTGCCGGCTGCGAGCCGGATGAGATGGGCATCGGGCCGGTATTCGCGGTGCCGCGCCTGCTCAAGCGCCACGGCCTCAAGGTCGACGACATCGATCTCTGGGAATTGAACGAGGCCTTTGCGGTGCAGGTGCTCTATTGCCGCGACAAGCTCGGCATCGATCCGGAGAAGATCAATGTCGACGGCGGCGCGATTGCGGTCGGCCATCCCTACGGCATGTCGGGCGCGCGTCTCACCGGTCACGCGCTGATCGAAGGCCGCCGCCGCAAGGCCAAATACGCCGTCGTCACCATGTGCGTCGGCGGCGGCATGGGCGCTGCCGGCCTGTTCGAGATCGTGCAGTAAGGAGTACTACTTTCGTCATTCCGGGATGCGCCATTTGGCGCAGGCCCGGAATCCATACTCCCCGTCGTGGTTATGGATTCCGGGCTCGCTCGTTTCACTCGCGCCCCGGAATGACGGCTCTGATTTTTGCAGAATAGTCTAAGTCGCTCACAGGAGGATCCGATGGATCTCAGCTTCAGCAAGGAAGAAGTGGCATTTCGCGACGAGGTGCGGGCCTTCTTCAGGGACCACGTGCCGCCGGCGACGCGCCAGAAATTGCAGGAGGGCCGCCATCTCGGCAAAGAGGAGATGATCGATTGGTGGCGCATCCTGAACAAGAAGGGCTGGGGCGTCTCGCACTGGCCCAAGGAATATGGCGGCACCGGCTGGACCTCGGTACAGCATTACATCTTCAACGAGGAATTGCAGATGCATCCGGCGCCGGCGCCGCTCGCCTTCGGCGTCAGCATGGTCGGCCCGGTGATCTACACCTTCGGCAACGAGGAACAGAAGAAGCGCTATCTGCCGCGCATCGCCAATGTCGACGACTGGTGGTGCCAGGGCTTCTCGGAGCCCGGTTCCGGCTCTGACCTCGCCTCGCTCAAGACCAAGGCCGAGCGCAAGGGCGACAAGTGGATCATCAACGGCCAGAAGACCTGGACCACGCTGGCGCAATATGCCGACATGATCTTCTGCCTGTGCCGCACCGATCCCAGCGCCAAGAAGCAGACCGGCATTTCCTTCATCGTGTTCAGCATGAAGTCGAAGGGCGTCACGGTGCGTCCGATCCAGACCATCGACGGTGGCCACGAGGTCAACGAGGTGTTTTTCGATGACGTCGAGGTGCCTTACGAAAACCTGATCGGCGAG
>JAJYAH010000428.1 GCA_021779635.1 Pseudomonadota bacterium
TTCCTGAATCGACATTGTCGCGTCATGACCGCCGAATCGGTCCCGAAGAAACGACTTCGGATCTGATATCCCAGCCTTCCTCAGCTCATTTTCGAACTGTGGGATGATTGTGAGCTGAATGACTTCGCGCAGAATATCATCCCCAGCGATCCGGAATCCCTCCCGGAAGTTCTGTATCGGCATCAACGATTTTCCATCGTCGAGATAGTACGTCGTCACCATTAGGTCCGTAGTCCCTCCGCCAACGTCGACGCTAGCCACTCTGAGTGACGCCTCCTTTTCGACGTTAGGATCAAGCTCATCCTTTACCTTCTCCGGGTCGATCCTGCGGCGAGGCTTCCCAACCAGGTCAAAGAACTCCTTCAAATTGCTGCCGTATTTGGTCGCGATCTCGTTGTATAGGTAAACAACCTGCGTGCAAGTTGCCTCATCCCAGCTAATCGCAACCTCCGGCCTTGTCTTTTCGTCCCATTTCATCATCTGCCAGATCAGTTTTGTCGCAGCCTCGGCTCGGCTGCGCATAATTTGCTGCTCCTTGATCGGCATCGCCGTGGGAATCGACATGATGATCCTCCTCAATACCCGAGGCGCATCCCGTTCCCGCCTAGAGGCGCGGAATTGTGGATTATTGATCATCGATATGGCCTGCGCGATGATTTCACACATCATGAACGTGAACATCGAAGAACGGGAATATTTGCGCTCACGAGCCATTTCCTCGAGCTTCGCCTCATAGCCGACCGATTTAGCGAGCGTCTTATAGAGCTGGCCGTCACCCGCCGGGCCGCCTGTCACTTGGCGGAGCACATCGCCAGCAAAATTAAGAAACTGTCTCACAGCAAGGTCGACAGGCGGCCTATCGCCATTCGCGCCGTAGTCTTGCGCCTGAAATCGCCATTCCTGGTTTACTGGTGCCACATCGCATAGGTACCGCTTCGGGCTCGACATCCCGCTTGTTCCTTCGGTGCCCTCCGACATGTCGCGGTATCGCGCCGCTTCCGGTCCGGTACGAACTGGGCTGGGCCAAAAAAATGCGCGTACGCGCGTCTGTTTTGAAAACTTGATCGGCCCGAAGTCCGCCTGTTTAAGCTCGATATGGCTTTCAAACGGCTCTCGGTACAACTCTTGACTAGGATCACCGAGATCGCGGAGCCCAAACTTCGTGGAATTTCCGAAGCTCGTCTCGCGGTCGTTTGGATACGTCTCGATCAGTATTCCGCAGGTACGGCTATTTCCAATGTCCAGAACCAGGTCGACTTGCACCGGCTTGATCCGGCGTTCTTCCGAATAGGTATCGACTAGTCGAATGCGAGGCAGGTCGGGTATGGCAGTCGCCAGCGACTCCAGCAAAACGATATAATTTGCAACATGATCGACGGTTCGTTTTTCTTCGTCTTTTAGACGCCGTCCGGTGTTTGCTTCTCGCCAATTCGTCCAAATCTCCTTCAGCCAAGCGCTGATCCACGCTCCCTGGGATGTCTCAACACCAGCCGTCGATTTTTGTTTGACATCGACTTCTGAACTTTCGCCAGCACTATCACTCCTAGCAACCTTGGACTGTGCCCCTTTCATGAAGGGCGCCACATCGCGCAAGCTGTGGGCGAAAGCGAAAAGCTGTTCTACTCCCACGTCCTCCCGAGAGGGGCCGGCATAAAGTTTTGGCGTTCTGTCGACAATCTCGGTGTCGAACGCAAAGACAACATTGTGAGAATATTTCGCGGGATCGTTGGGCGGCCTGAGCGTGATCTTCACCCTGGCCCAATTCACGGGGCCCGGTTCCAGTATTTCGCGTCCCATTTCGTCGAGGCCGGGCCGCACTGCCAGGTACGGAATCGGTACCCACTGGTCGAGAAAGATTTCGGCCGCTCTCTCCGTGGTCGCATTGCAAGCAATGTCATCCGGCTGGTCCTGAAATGGCGGATCTGCGTCTGGATCATCCTCGTTCCAGGTGGGCAATAGGTCGAGCTTCACAGACCCATCTGGATGTTGGACGCCATAGTCCGGTCTCCCAAGGAATTGCCGAGATACGTTCCTGCATTTGTCCAGATCGATCTTGAAATTGATGAATTGAATTCCGCTATGCGGTACCAACCGCATTTCGTGTTGCTTTGATTGTTGACGTGAGCCCGACATAGCACTTTCCATAGCTACGACTTCGATCTTGACGGTTTGACCGGTGGCGCGCATTGACCTTTTTGACGCGCAAGCGCGAGTTCGGCTTTGCGAATTTCGGCCTTAAGCACGTCACGCCGATGGATTTCATCCATCATAGGGACGGACAGCATCGCCTGCTGGCCGCACGAATTTGGTAGCCAACGTGTCCAGAAAGACTCCTTCGGAAAGAAAGCGAACGCGCAGTTCTCGAGCAAAAGATAGTACGATCCGAGTACTAGGCACGCGAACAGAACCCATAATGGGATGTCCCATGGGAACCGTCGGCGCTTTTTCAGTATAGTCGGAGGATCGACAATCGGCTGCGTGTCTACACGCTCGCCGCTCACACGTGGCACGTCCTTGACGACCTCTCGTTCGAGCTCGATTGAAACGAGCCGGCCGTAGTCTTCATCCTTGCCATAGAACATGAGACCCCAGGCGACGAGCACTGGACATCCCTCAATACACCAGACGTGCTGCTTCTCGTCCGGGACGCGAACGACCTTTCGAAGCTCCTCCGCGAACTGAATGTCAGCCCTCTTTGCCGGCTGGCCGCCTTGCCTCAACGATGGATTTTGAAGAGTGTCCGCATATGCGAGCACGCGCCGTCGCATTTCATCAAAACGATGGAGCGCGGCGGCCCGCTTTTCACTATCAGCCATCTCCCAGATTGGAACGGCGTCACCCGGAAGCTCGGTGTACCAGCTCGTCTTGCCTTGCGCCGTATCAACAACCGGCTCCGCAAGAAAATATTGGAAGTCGGCGCCGAGCGCATTCGTCAGGGAGCTAGTTAGGTTCTGCCAATCCGGAAACGAGGGCCGGCGCTTGACATACTCACGATCTCTGGTGGTGCAGATGAAAAGCATGCCCTATTTCTCACCCGGCGGTTTTTCTTGCGGTTTGGCATCCGCAATCTCTTTTGGCTTGCAATCTGCATCATCATTCACGGTCGCTTTGACGTTATTGGCGAAGAGGTATTTGGCCAGCGTGGTCGTGTCCTGCGCCGCGTAAGTGGCCGAAAGCGATCGTGCGTCGTGGAAACCCAGCGTGTTGATTCCGACGATCCTCCCGCACAAATCAACTAGCGGGCCTCCGCTGTCTCCTGGCGCTATCTTTGCAGAATGAATCAACAGTTTGACGCCAGTGTCGCTTTCCGGCTTTGTCGTAATAATTCCTCGCTCTATGGTCATGTCGTCCAAGCCAAGGTAACCGGGATAGCCGGCCGCAATAACGTCCTGCAATTTGGCTGGGCTAGGACCAAGAGCAGCGTAGGGATGATTTGACAAATCGACTTGAACCAACGCGAAATCATCGCGTTGCATGTTAACGCCATCCTTTTCCTCTTGCGGGTCGGGAGGCGATTGAGCAATGACTCGTCCCGTAATGCGCTTCCCAAGCGACTTGCTGGAAATCGCTACAGAGCGTGACTCGACTTTTTCTACAACGTGTCGATTGGTGACGATCAAAGTCGGCGTCACAAACACGCCGCTTCCCTGAGACGTTGCATCGTCCCCAACACGCCCAACAATCTTCACAACGACGCTTTCGATAAAGGCCTCAAGGTTGGTCGGCGCAATGGTTCCTGGAGGTCTCACTTCTGTTTTATCCGGCGAGGGAGGCAAAGGATCCTGCTTTTGCTGGCCTCCCGGGTTCAGTGGTTCCAATTTCCCATCTTGAGCTCTGCAGACCCTGTCATTTCCGGCATCGCGAAGCTGCTTCAATCTCTCTTCCAGTGCCTTGTTACCCTCACGCAGCAGACTTCTCTCCTTATCCAGGGAAGCCTGATCCACGGAATCCGGCCTCTTGAGAACACCGGGCCACGCAAGGAACAGCAATATCGCGGCCGCGATTGCGGCGGCGATCGCCGCTACCTTGAGGCGATCGTTAGCCCTCTGCGTATCGAGCGTCTCTTCGGGAATCGCGCCACTTACGACAGGTTTCGTGGCAGCGGCGGAGCCAGTTGGCGGAGATGCAGCAGACTTGACTTGTTGCTGCCACGCCGCCGGTCTGTGGGCATTGCTGCGCAAACGCGCTGCATAGTCTGCCTGCTCCTCTTGAGAGAATGGAGGCAACTCTAACTCCGGGAGGTAACGGCCAATCGTCGTATTGAAGTGTGCTTCTCTGGCTGAGCGTGATTCCGCAACAGATTCAGGTAGAAACCCCCAATCTACCAGAACCGGACTGCCCCCAACGGCGATGATGCTGTTCTGGGATGGAATGTTGAGCCAGGTCGCCACGGTGGGACCGATTTCGGGATCGGAAAGCGCCGGCTTCAGCCTGGAAAGACGATCTCTCAAGGTCGCGACGATTGGCTGGCGCGCAATCTCGTCGATTTCCGACAGCGCAATGGCGCGGCCGTCATTTTCCGTCCGCCAGGTCAGGACTCTCCCAGCCTCATCGTTTTTGGGGCGATAGGGCTCTGCGAAAAGACTTGCCACCTCTGGCCCGCAGCGGGTTCGCACCCTGTCGATGAGCTCGTGATATTGGGAAACGACTTCGGAGTTGCCGGCCTGGACCAGGCCCTGCAAGTTCGTCTCTCTTAGAAAAAATGATCCACTCATAATGGCCGCCGACTGCAGGGGTTGCCGGGCAGAGCCTCCCCGCCCAAGGCTTTCTGGTGCGACCAATCTTTCGAAAAGCCCGCGTCCCGTCATGACCCATTTGGGCTAGCTGACACTGTGATAGCTTAAATGGGTCAGTCTGATCCGCCGGGGCAACGGACGCCTGTGTCATCAAAGGCTAGCCGCTTGACCTGCCTAGACAACTTCGGTGGCGGCTATGAGCCGGCACGTTTTCCGCCCAATAGCCCAAATGGGTCAAGCTACTTCTCAGTCAACCACGTAAGCTTTTGACTTCGAAATTCCACCGAAGTTCGATAGGCACTGATTACTCAATGCATTTCGTCCGCGGCTTACTTTGGGGAGTTGTGACCACCTGTCTAGTTGCAGGCGGCTGGCTCCTGCTATTTGCGTGCGATTTCCAAAAGCCCAGCTTCCTGAGCTTCAATGGGCGCTTCTGTCCTGGGAAGCTCGACTTCTCCGGCCTTGAGGCGGAGCAGGCGCGGGCGGACGACCTGCGAAACGCCATCCACAATGCTGAGATCAAACTCGCCGAGATGCCAAATTGCGCTCTGCCTCCTTACGAACCTCCGGCGATCAAAGACCCGACATTGCGACATGGCAGGCTCGAAATAACGCTTTGGTGGGAGACGCCGGACGATCTCGACCTCAACGTCACGTGCCCGGGCGGGACGATAACGCCTAACACTAAGAAGACCAGAGGTCCAGGAATTTGCGGCGACGGCATCATGGACAAGGACGCCAACAAGAGGATGCAAAGCTCAATGCCGCATCCTCATGAGCATGTCGTCTGGGACAAAGTCATTCCGGCCGGAATTTACAAAGTTTTCGTTCTCCCAAAGTTAACCGGCACAACAGCGCCGATCGAATATCACACGCGCGTCGACTTTGATGGAGAAGCGAAGGAGTGCCTCGGTGTTGTTCAGTACGATCCCGCGAACAATAACTCTTACGGACAGCTTTCCTTCATCTTCACGCCCACCCACCCGATTCCGGACTGCCATTTGATCAACCAGCCGGTCCACTCGTGCGATCCCAGCGATCGTGAATGCAACAAAACTGCTGACTAGTTGTGGCGCGTCCTTCCCCTCGCAACAAACCCGCGCGAACACGTGGTTTGGACAAAAGACATTCCGGAGGGCCTATATACAGTTGTCGTTACTCTAAAGGATTCACGGCATTATTCACCAATTCCGTACAGCGTGCGCGTCGATTTTGAAGGTGAGACTCGTCTTTGTACTGGAACAGTCCAGTGGGACTCAGGGGCTGGATACCTTCAATATCCTATCGAGTTTCGCCCGCACCACCCTCTACGTGAGTGTAACATAAACAAAGACGTCCTTCACGCTTGTGACTTTAGCAAGCCTGACGACTGCAAGGTGCACTAGCCATGAACCACCCGACGACATTTGGAGGCGTGTCTTGCACCAGCATTGTTCATTTCAATGCTACAATGGCGGATGGCGTAGCCGAGCATGTCATTGAGTTTCCCCCAATCACCCCCTTGACGAGCTTTAAACGAGTCGACGTTCCCCTCTT
>JAJYAH010000429.1 GCA_021779635.1 Pseudomonadota bacterium
GCGCCGCCTGCGTCCATCGCATCCTGCCCGCGTTCGTGACGATCGCGAAACGCCCCTTGGTGGGCGGGATGGCTGCAGGTCTATTGCTGCGTCTACCGAGCCGTCAAGTAGAATTTCGGAAAATCAGAAACTACGGGGCTGGCCGAACCCGGTGAGGATTTCACTCAACACACGAAATAGTTGTAAATAAAGCAGATTTCGAGTAGCGAGTCACTTACCCATAACTGCGACCGCAAGGCCTTGGGCACCGGAGAACACGTTGGCGGTAAAGACAGTTGCTATTGCGGTTTCGGACTTCGGTGCAAGCGCCAAGGCAAAGCTGAGCAATGCCGCGATCAGCGGCGCGCCCGAAGACCAGTTGCGCGGCCCCTTGGAAACTTTCCTGCACGATCTCGCAGAGATCGGAGGGCTGCCAGCCAAGGCCGTCAATCTGGTCGGCGAAACGACGCTTTCCCACCTCAAGACGCGTCCGGATTATGCAGTCACCATCAGCAACGCGCTTGTGGGATTCATTGAGATCAAAGCGCCAGGCAAGGGCGCCGACCCAAGGAAGTTTGCTGACCCTCACGATAAGGATCAATGGGACAAGCTGAAGTCGCTTCCCAATCTGCTTTACACGGATGGTAACGCGTTCAGCCTTTGGCGCGATGGTGAATTGGTTGACAAGATCGTCCATCTTGACGGCGACGTCGAGACTTCGGGCGCAAAGCTATCGGCGCCAGCGGGCCTGGTTCCAACGATCGACAATTTCCTCCGTTGGAGTCCCATTCCGCCGAAGAATGCAAAGAAGCTCGCCGAGGTCTGTGCCCGTCTTTGTCGGCTGCTACGCGACGAGGTCATCGAGCAGATGGCGCTGGGTAACGCGGGCCTCACCGCGCTCGCGCAGGACTGGCGCAAGCTGCTTTTCCCGCAAGCCGATGACGCGCAATTCGCCGATGGTTATGCCCAGGCTGTTACGTTTGGGCTGCTCGTGGCCCGATCGCGGGACGTTGCCCTATCGGGAGGGATCGATCACGCTGCCCACGAACTGCGGAAGTCGAACTCACTGATTGCTACGGCACTGCGGCTCCTGACTGACGACGTGACAAATCAGGAAGCGCTAAAGACATCTCTCGGTACACTTACGCGTGTTCTCGATGCGGTCGACTGGCACACGATCAGCAAGGACAAAGCCGAGGCATGGCTTTATTTCTACGAAGACTTTCTAGAGGTATATGACAACAAACTCCGCAAACGGACCGGTTCCTATTACACGCCTCCCGAAGTCGTTTCTGCAATGGTCAACCTTGTTGACGAAGCGTTGCGCAGTCCGCTTTTCGAACGGTCCTTGGGCTTTGCTGCCGCCGACGTAATCGTCGCCGACCCTGCCGTCGGTACCGGTACTTTCCTACTCGGCGTCCTCCGGCGGATTGCGTCCACGGTCGCGGACGATCAAGGCGCGGGGGCGTGCCTGGTGCAATTGAGGCTGCGGCCAAGCGCCTGATTGGGTTTGAATTGCAATTCGGGCCATTTGCAGTGGCCCAGCTCAGAATTATTGCGGAGATGCAATCTTTGATGGCGACGCCGGGCTCGCCGCTCCCGAAAATACCCGAGCTTCGCCTGTTTATCACCGATACGTTGGGCAACCCATTCGTCGAGGAAGAGAATCTCGGCCATCTATATGAGCCCATCGCCAAGTCTCGGCGCGACGCCAACAGCATCAAGAAAACGCAGCCGATCACCGTGGTCATTGGCAATCCTCCCTATAAGGAAAAGGCGGAAGGACGAGGCGGTTGGATCGAGGCAGGCTCGGGCGGCAAGTTGGTGGCGCCGCTTGATCGTTGGAGAGCCCCGCCGGAGTGGGGCGTCGGCGCGCACCTGAAGCACCTGAAGAACCTCTATGTGTATTTCTGGCGATGGGCGACGTGGAAGGTCTTCGGGTCAGGCAATTACGCGGCGACCGGTTTGCCGGACAAGGACGAAGAAGGGATTGTCTGCTTCATCACGGTTGCCGGCTTTCTCAACGGCCCCGGCTTCGAGAGGATGCGTGATGACCTCCGGCGCACCTGTTCGGAGATTTGGGTCGTCGACTGTTCGCCGGAGGGGCATCAACCGAACGTACCCACACGCATATTTCAGGGCGTGCAACAGCCAGTCTGCATTGTGCTCGGGGCTCGCAAGCTTGGTAAGTCTTCGGATGAGCCAGGTCGAGTTCGCTTCCTGAGCTTGCCAAAAGGTGAGCGGGAGGAAAAGTTCGCGGCGCTAGCAAAGTTATCGCTGACTGCCCCTGATTGGATCGATTGTCCGGCCGGTTGGCGCGATCCCTTCTTGCCAGCCGCAACCGGGATTTGGGCAACGTTTCAAGAGCTCGCAGACTTGTTTGTCTATGATGGCTCGGGGGTTATGCCCGGCCGCACTTGGGTGATCGCTCCAGACATCCAGTCACTAAAGACACGTTGGCAGCGGCTAACACATGAGACCGACACGAAGAAAAAGGAGATTCTCTTTCATCCTCATGAAGGTGGAGACAAGACCCTTTTTAAGGGTTCAAAGACCGGATTGGCGGGGCATGAGCATCGTGTGGAATCTGTAAATAGTGATCACGGTGAAGCAATCGCTCCCACGCGTTACGGCCTCAGATCATTTGACCGCCAGTGGATTATTCCCGACTATCGGCTAATTAACCGGCCAAATCCGACCTTATGGAATTGATATTCTTCTCGCCAAGTTTTCTTGACTGCGCTCGAACGAGTTTCCCCTCGCGCCGGCCCTGCCATTACCTTCACATCCTTGATCCCAGATCTCGATCATTACAACGGCAGAGGAGGGCGTGTTCATCCGCTGTGGCAAGATCGGGCCGCTGCAAATTCAAATATCAAGCCAACCCTACTCGTCTATCTTGCCAAAATCTATGGACAGTCTGTGAAGGCCGAGGATGTGATGGCGTATATCGCAGCAGCAATGGCACACCCTGCATTTACATCCAGGTTTGCGGGCGATCTCGTTCAGCCTGGCCTACGTATTCCGCTAACTGCAGACGCGAAACTGTTCGCTGAAGCCGTAGCGCTCGGCAACGAAGTAATCTGGCTGCACTGCTATGGCGAGCGCTTTATTAACCCGGCCGCAGGCCGCCCAAAGCAATCACCTCGCCTGCCCAAGGAAAGCGCACCTACCGTTCCGATTGGCGGAACGATTCCGTCGGCCCCAGAACCCTTGCCGGACACCATGGACTACGATCCCGCAACACGGAGGCTCAAGATCGGGAGCGGGTTTGTTGAAAATGTCACGCCAGAAATGTGGGCCTATGAGGTCTCCGGTAAGCATGTCCTTTGGCAGTGGTTTAGCTATCGCCGTCGCGATCGAAGTAAGCCTTTGATTGGCGACAAGCGCCCACCATCGCCGCTCGACGCGATCCAGCCAGAGGGATGGTTGCCCGAATACACGACGGACCTACTTGATCTACTAAATGTTCTGGGTCGGCTGATCGCTTTGGAGCCCAAGCAGGCAGACCTGCTTGACCGCATCTGCGCTGGACCGTTGCAAAGCGCCGAAGAACTCGCCGCAGCCGGGGCATTCGCAATGCCGGACGGCGCGCTTTCGAAGGCAAAAGCGAAAAAGCAAGAGCCAAGTCAGCCGGCGTGAGGTTCGGGGAAAAGTTAGCTGCATGGCTCGCGCGCCTCGCCAAAATCGCGCACTCTTCTTCGTGATTCGAACTCAAGCGTGTGACGAATGGCTTCTTCTCAACAGCGTGACCTCTTCCAGAGTGATGAACAATCCGACTTGTTCGGAGAAGACTCGCCCACGCCCGAGTACACGGCCGATCCTGATTCCGTGCGCGCTGAACTCTACAAGATTCTTGCTGAAGCCCGGGCCGCTCAAAAGCTTCCGTGGGAGCCCAAGAAGGTTTTACTTTACCGGACCATTTTTCCGCAGATGACAAATTGGCTTCCGGGTGAGGAGGGAGCCCAACTGCGCTTTGAATTCGAGGCTGAAATCAAGCGGCTTCAGGCCGCGTAGCCCGGCCGATAACCGTCAGGCCACTTGCCGCACGAAAAAAGAGGCGGCATTGGCCGCCTCTTTTTTTGTTAGACCAAACACGCGTGGTCAGACGCTAGTAGCGTGCCGGATAGGGCGGGCCCATGTTGCGGTCGACTGATCCCGGATACTGTCCATCGCCGTAGGGGCCGCCCCATTCTGACGGATAGGTCGGCTCAGCGACGCCGAAATTGGAGTGATCGAAATCCTGCGCGGTCATGACCCGTCACCGGAGGGCAGAAATCATCCGGCCACGTACACCCATGGCCGGGCCTGCGAACGTCAACGCGAGCGCACGGCGCCAATCAATTTGATCGTTCTCCTTGGTCCGCCGGCCGCATGCGGAAACGGAACCGCCGGACCTGCCGCAACCAGAACAAGCCGTGCCTTTCGCCCGCGCCGTTCGGCTGGCGGCAGGATCAGGCGCGAGAGTGGAACACGCGTCGCTGCTGCTACCTAAAATTCTGTTCAGGAGGGGGTGCACGACTGGTTTGAAGGCGCCGAACCAGCCGATCAAAGCGCTGGACAGTATTTATCCAACGGGTTAATTTCGGCGAAAATCAACCCGCAAGACCTTCGCGCAAGGGAGCGAAACTTGGCTGAACCGAAAGCGCCGACCAGGCTGTCGAAAGCGTTCAACGCCGCCTGGGTGCGGCCGTTTCTCTTCCTGATCTTCATCGTTGTGGTCTGGGATCTGTCGATCCGCCTGTTCAAGATTCCGGCCTATCAAATTCCGGCGCCCGCCGATGTCGTCGCGGTGCTGTGGCAGGATTGGCCGGAACTGGCGCGGCAATCCTGGCCGACCACCTATGCGACCATCTTGGGCTGCGTCCTGTCGGCGCTGTTCGGCATTCCCGCCGCGATGCTGATCGCGGGATCCAGGACGGTGGAGAGCTATGTCTATCCGCTGCTCGTGTTCTCGCAGTCGGTGCCGAAGATCGCGATCGCGCCGCTGTTCGTCGTCTGGTTCGGCTTCGGCATCCTGCCGAAAATCATCTCGGCGTTCCTGCTCGGATTCTTCCCGGTCGTGGTGTCCGCGGTGCAGGGGTTCAAGTCGGTGGATCCGGACATGGTCGATCTGGCGCGCGCCATGCAGGGCAGCCGCTTTCACGTCTTTCGCGCGGTCAATCTGCCGCACGCCATGCCGGCGATCTTTTCAGGTTTGAAGGTTTCGGTCACGCTTGCCGTGGTCGGCGCGGTGGTCGGCGAATTCGTCGGCTCCAATTCGGGCATCGGCTACGTCATGCAGCGCTCGATCGGGACCTTCGATTTGCCGACGATGTTTGCCGCGCTCGTCATCCTGGCGCTGCTCGGCGTGATCCTGTTCTGGATCGTCGACCGGATCGAGCGGCTGGTGGTGCCCTGGCATGTCAGCCAGCGCGAGGAGATTATCGTTGCGGCGTGAGGTCTAGGTAACAGGTAACAAGCAACCAGGTTTCCGGCTGTCATTCCGGAGCGCGAGTGAAACGAGCGAATCCGGAATCCATGGAGCCGCACGAGGATCAGGAGGAATGGATTCCGGGCCTGCGCCTTCCGCGCAAAGTAGCCTCGCTATTTTGTCGCAACGGCGCATCCCGGAACGACGGCGAGCAAGAAGCCTGGATTGCCGCGCGTCGCGATGCCGAGACCAAAAAACTGCGGGAGGAAGATCGAATGTTGAGGTGCATAGCGGCAGTTTCGGCCGCGCTAATGTTTTCAGCTTTGGCCGTGCTGCCGGCACGCGCCGCCGACAAGGTGGTGCTGATGCTCAACTGGTACGTTTATGGTGAGCACGCGCCGTTCTATTACGGCAAGGCCAAGGGCATCTATGCCGCCGACGGCATCGATCTCGAGATCCAGGAAGGCCGCGGCTCGGCGGCGACGACGCAGGCGGTGGCGGCAAAAACCGCCAATTTCGGTTACGTCGATGTGCCGACCATGATGCGCGCGGCGGTCAAGGGCGCACCGATCATCGCAACCGGCGTGCTGCTCCAGACCAGCCCGATGTCGGTGATGGGCCTTGCCGAGAAGAACATCAGGAAGCCCGAGGACATCAAGGGCAAGACGGTGGCGATCACGCCGGCCGATTCCATGACGCAGATCTGGCCGCTGTTCCTGAAGAAGACCGGCTTGAAGGAGAGCGATTTCACGACCGTTGCCGGCGATGCCCAGACCAAGCTCAATGCGGTGATCAACGGCCGGGCCGATCTTCTGCTCGGTTACGTCATGGACCAGTCGATGAAGATCAAGGACGCGACCGGCAAGGACGTCTATC
>JAJYAH010000430.1 GCA_021779635.1 Pseudomonadota bacterium
TCTGCAGGCGCCGCGCGAAAACGCGGACGCTCCGGATACCGCCGTTGCGGGCCTGTTGCTCTACGTCACCGATCCCGATGCGCGGCCGTGGCGAAAGGGGCGGTCGCTCGCGGCGACGTTCCCGATCGCGGCCCGCATCGAACTCGATCATGGCATCCACGATCTCGAAATAGTTCGCGAGCGCGACGGCGGTTATGCGGCACATGTCGATGGTCGCGCGCATCGGTTCGAGATCGAGGAACTGGGTTGCGACAGGATTCGATTCGGCGTCGACGGCGCGATGGAATCCGCCAGATTCCTGCGCGATCGCGACCGGCTTTATATCCAGTACCGTGGTGGCACGCTTGCGGTCCGCGATCTGACCCGGTCGGCGCCGGCGGCAACGGCCTCGACCGGCGGCGACGGCAAGGTTCGTGCCGCGATGAACGGCCGTGTGGTCGCGGTTCTGGTCAGGCAGGGCGAGCCCGTCGAAGCCGGCCAGCCAGTCATGACCCTGGAAGCGATGAAAATGGAACATGTGCATACGGCGCCGATCTCCGGCACGATATCCGCCATCGACGTCGTCGAAGGCGAGCAGGTGACGACCGGAAGAATTGTCGCCGAGATCGAGGCAACTCCGCTCCAGGCCTGACGGCGGCATGCGTCCTTGCTTCGCGGTTGACGGTGACCAGCGCCTCCCCGTAGATGCATCGCATGATTCCATGGCTGCAGATCGATGCGACACGCGTGCCTGGCGCGGAGGTCGAACTTCGCCTGATGCGAAGGGGTGACGAATTCTCGATGATGCTGGGCCAGAACGAGCTGATGAACAGCCGTCTCAGCGGGTCCGAGGAGGCGCTTGCCACGCTCGCCTGCAGGAGACTAGAGGCGGTCAGGCGCCCGCATTTGCTCATCGGCGGATTGGGCATGGGATTTACGCTGCGTGCCGCGCTCGCCGTGCTCGGAAGCGACGCGCGGATCGTGGTGGCCGAACTGGTGCCCGCCGTGATCGCCTGGGCGCGAGGTCCGATGGCCGGCATTTTCGGCCACTGCCTGACAGACCCGCGTGCGGACATTCGCGAAGCGGATGTCGTCGAGGTGATTCGATCTCATCAGTCGGCGTTCGATGCGATCCTGCTCGATGTCGATAACGGCCCTGAAGCTCTGATCCGCAAAGCCAATGACGCGCTGTACGACGTGAAGGGATTGAAAGCGATCCGTCACGCGCTGCGGCCCGGCGGCGTCCTCGCGGTCTGGTCGTCGGGGCCGAATGCGTCATTTTCCAAACGGCTTCGCGATGCCGGCTTCGATGTCAACGAGGTTGCTATCCGCGCCACGGCAAAACGCAGCGGCGCGCGCCACGTCATCTGGTTTGCGACCAGGCCCGGCAGCGCGGGTTAATCGAGTGCGCTACCGATTCCTTCACAGGATTCGAGACGTGCGGTCGCCCCAGTAGCGGTCGCGCAACAGCCGCTTGTAGAGCTTTCCGGTCGGAAGCCGCGGCAGTTCCGCCTCGAAGTCGATCGAGCGCGGCACCTTCTGGCGCGACAGCGACTGGCTGCAGAACGAAATCAGCTCCTGCGCCAGGTCCGGCCCCGCCGCGATCCCCGGCATCGGCTGCACGACCGCCTTGACCTCCTCGCCGAGATCGTCGTTGGGAACGCCGAACACGGCGGCGTCGGCGATCTTCGGATGGGTGATCAGCAGGTTCTCGCATTCCTGCGGATAGATGTTGACGCCTCCCGAAATGATCATGAAGGTCGCGCGATCGGTCAGATAGAGAAAGCCGTCGCCGTCGACATAACCGACGTCGCCGACGGTGCTCATGCTTCCGTCCGGCGAGCGCGCCTCGCGGGTCTTGTTCGGGTCGTTGAAATATTCGAAGGGCGAGGCGGTCTTGAACCAGATCGTGCCCGGCGCGCCGGCGGGACACGGCTGCATCGCCCCATCGAGGATATGAAGTTCGCCGAGCAGGACCCTGCCGACAGTGCCCCTGTGGGCCAGCCACTCGGCGCTGTTGCATGCGGTAAAACCGAGCCCTTCGGTGGCGCCGTAATATTCGTGAATGATCGGTCCCCACCATTCGATCATGTCTTCCTTGACCTTCGCCGGACAGGGGGCCGCGGCATGGATCGCGATCTCGAGCGACGACAGGTCGTAGCGCGTTCGTACCTCCTCCGGCAGTTTCAACATGCGCGAGAACATCGTCGGCACGAGCTGGCTATGGGTGACGCCCCATTTCTGCACCAGTTCGAGGTAGCGCTCCGGATCGAAGCTTTCCATGATGATGGCGGTGCCGCCCATCCGGATCGTCAGGTTGACGGCTGCCTGCGGCGCCGAATGATACAGCGGCGCGGGCGACAGATAGACCATGCCTTCGCGATATTGCCAGATCTTCAGCAGAAAATCGAACAACGGCAGTTGTTGTGCCGGCGGCTGCTCGGGAAGCGGCCGCAGAATGCCTTTCGGGCGGCCGGTGGTGCCTGACGAATAGAGCATGGCGGTACCGTTATATTCGTCCGCGATCGGGGTCTTGGGCAAACCGGCCGTGGCCTGCTGCAGGCCGACAATACGCTCGTTTTCGCCCGCACCGTCGACAACGATGCAGAGTTCGACTTTGGGGCACTGCTTGAGGGCCTCGCGCGCGACGTCGAGTTTTGCGACGGATGTGATGAGGACGCGGGATTCGCTGTTGGCCAAGATGTAGGCGAGTTCGTTTCCCGTCAGGTAGGAATTGATGCAGGTATAATACAATCCGGATCGCTCGCCGGCGCCGCAGGCTTCGAGGTAGCGGCTGTTGTTCTCCATAAAGATGGCATAGTGGTCGAGCCGCTTGAGGCCGCGATTGCGCAGCAGATGCGCCAGGCGATTGCTGCGCGCTTCGAGTTCGGCATAGGTCACAGCCTCGCCCGAGCCCGCCATGATGAAGGCGGGCTGCAGGGGACGGAGATGGGCATGCTTGCCAGTATACATCGTGCCTCCAGGGTCGTTATGCGGCGAGAAGAAGAATTTCGCGCACCTGCGCCGGACCGTCGATCTTGCGCGGATTGCGCGGGATCCACGGCGTCCCCATCGCCTGCTGCGCAATCCGATCGAACTGCTCCGGGCCGATCCTGACATCCTGCAGGCTGCGCGGCAGTCCGAGGTCGCGGATGAATGTATCCAGTACATCGGCGGCGTCCTTGTCCGGTTTTCCCATCGCGGCGGACACCAGCGCCTGGCGGTCGGCGTTGTCGGATTTGTTCCAGCGCATCACCGACGGCAGCATCACGCAGGAAGTGTATCCGTGGGGCACGCCAAATTCGGCGCCAAGCACATAACCGATGCCGTGGCTTGCGCCCATCGGCACCCCCGAAGACAGCGGTCCCATCGAAAGCCAGGTGCCGATCTGGCAATCCATCCTTGCGTCGAGATCACGGGGATTCGCCTTCACGCGCGGGAGCGCTTGCGTCAGCATCGAAAGTCCCTTCAATGCCTGGGCATCGGCGTAAGGGTGTGCCTCGCGCGAGCACAGGCCCTCGACGCAATGGTCGACGGCGCGGATGCCGGTCGACAGCCACAGCCATTCGGGCGTGTGCAGGGTCACCGCGGGATCTAGGATCACGGCGCGCGGCATCACCAGATCATGGCGCAGCATTTCCTTGACCTTGGTACGCTGGTTGGTGACGCCGGCCAGCGCGCTGAACTCGCCGCCGGCGATCGTCGTCGGGACGCTGATCTGGCGCACCGAAGGCGCCGCCATCGGCGGCACCACACCCCTGCTTGTCCGCACCCTGTCGATATCATCGACGGTGCGAACGTCGTTGGCGAGGCAAAGCTGTACCGCCTTGGCGCCATCGGTGATCGAGCCTCCGCCGACGGTAACGATCAGATCGGCGCTGGCGGCGCGGGCCTGCTCGGTGGCGGCGATGACGGCTTCGCGGGGGGTATGCGGCGGCATCGCATCGAAAGTCGCCGCACAACGGGCCCCAAGGCTGTTGCGGATCTTCTCGATCTCGTCGGTCTCGCGGTTGAGGGTGCCGCTGACCATCAGAAACGCGCGGCTGGCGCGCAGACGATCCATTTGCCCGACGACCGCCTCCGCGGCCGGACGCCCGAAAACAACCTCGTCCATGGCGCCGAAAACGACACGTCCCTGATGCACGTGCTTGTCCTCCCTGAATATTTTGGCTTTGTTGGCAGCCTTGACGGCAGGTTAGCGGAGGAAATTCAGGACGTCATGCCCGAAGATGAAGCCGCCGGACTCCCGGTGCCGCCAGGCGTGGTGCTCTATGGTCGCCATGCGTCGCCCTTTGTGCGGCGCGTTGCGGTGACGCTGCGGCTTTACGGCGTCGCCTATCGCCACGTGCCGCTGATGCCGTTCGGCCCGGACAAGGCGGAACTGGCCAAATTCAATCCGATCGCCCGGGTGCCGGCGCTACGGCTGGATAACGGCGAGATGCTGATCGACAGCGCGGTCATCATCGACCATCTCGATCAGGTGGCGGGGCCGCAAGCGTCGCTGACCCCGGCCGCGGGTGCGGCGCGTCGCCGCGTGCTGACACTGCTTGCGGTCGCGCTCGGCGCCAACGAAAAGCTGGTCGCCGGTCTCTACGAGCGGCATTTCCGGCCGCGCGAAGCCTGGCATGGGCCGTGGCTGAACACGTGCGACAAGCAGGTGCGTGACGGTTTTGCCTGGCTCGACGCTGAATTCGCCGGGCCGTGGTTCACGGGAGCCGCGATGACCCAGGCCGATATCACGGTCGCGATATTCTGGCTGTTCGGGCGCGCCAAGCGGCCACGTTTTTTCGGTAGCCTGGGCTGCAAACGGCTCGAGGCGCTGGCGGAGCGGTTGCAGGGGACGCCGGCCTTTCAGGCCACATTGCCGGAGCCGGAGACGCTGGCGACCGAACTGACGTAAGGTCGGCTCTTGGCCGGCCAGCCGATGTGCGACCCCGATGGACCTATGCCAATAGCCCCGCGATTGCTTCAAGCGAAACGCTTTGATCCGATAGCAGCAGTTCTGTCGCCTTCCGCTCCCACGCGCCTTGATGAGGCGCCAGAGGGTCTTGCGGGCTCAAGCGGTGTTCGAGGACAAGCCTTGCGTACAAGGCCCGGCGCGGCTCGGCACCCGGCTGGGCCGCTTCCCACGTCATCAGGATGGCGCTGGTGATGTGATAGAGCGCGCTGGCCGCAAGCCGTGCGGTATCCTCCAGGGCGGGTTCGGCTGCAACGCGCTCGGCGAAGGCAATCGTCCGGTCAAGTGCAGCGCGAAGGCGGTCCCGGAACGCCGCCGGTATCGGGGTTGCCTCTTCCAGCAAGTTCCTGAGCGCAGCCTCCAGGGTCCGGTGAGCGCGACTTTTGCCGACCGCACGCGTGACGATATCGAGGGCGTTGATGTTGCTGGTGCCTTCCCAGAGCACGCCGATATGGGCATCGCGGATCAGTCGCGCCTGGACCCATTCCTCGATGTAGCCGTTGCCGCCGCGGACCTCCATCGCGCCGGTGGCGACCGGGATGTTGTCGCGGCAGGCGCGGAATTTGAGCAGTGGCGTCAGAATTCGCAGAATGCCTTCCGCTTCCTTCGAGCCGGCATTGGCGCGATCCATCGCGCTCGCGGCAAACAGGAACATCGAGAGCGATTGTTCGACCGGCACGGCGATCTTGAGAAGCTGGCGGCGGAGCAGGGGATACTCGATAATGGTCCTGCCGAAAGCCATCCGCGTTCGTGCGCACACCATTACCTCGTTGACGCAGCGCCGCATCATCGCAGCAGCCCGAACGCCGTGCGAAAGCCGCGACAGGTTGACCTGCTCCATCATCTGCTTGAGCCCGCGCCCGGCATCGCCGACCAGATAGGCGACGGCGCCCTCGAGGCGAATCTCGCCGCTCGCCATCGAGCGGGTACCCAATTTGTCCTTGAGGCGAACGATGCGGTAGGCGTTGCGGCGGCCATCCTTCAGCCGGCGGGGCAGCGCAAACAGGGCAAGGCCCGCGGTGCCGCCGGGGGCGCCTTCCGGGCGTGCCAGCAGAAGGGCTACATCCGCATCGGCATGCGAGCAGAACCATTTGTCGCCATAGAGCCGCCAGACGCCGTCCTCGCCGCGGGCGATCGTTTCGATCGCGCCGACATCGGAGCCGCCGGCGCGCTCCGTCATGAACTGCGTGCCTTTCCACATCGTGGCGACATCGCCTGACAGCATTTTCGGCAACAGGTAATCCTGCAGTTCAGCGCTGGCGAATTTGCGGATCAGATGGATCGACGTGTCGGTCACGCTGATCGGACACATCAGCCCGAACTCGGCCTG
>JAJYAH010000431.1 GCA_021779635.1 Pseudomonadota bacterium
AATCTGGTGATTCAAGGATGTTCTCGGAAGAGGCGCTCCGGCTCATGGGGGTGCGGAATGGCTGTCCGGCTTGTTGACGCGGGGTGGGGGAAGGAACTGAGCGACGCCCTGCTCGCCTCGCAGAACCACGACCTCCTCGTGAAGAACATCTCAGCGGCGTGTTTGCACGCAATTTCGAAGCTGTATCCGTAAGGATCTGCTTTTTAGGAGCCGCCGCCTAGCGCCGATGCAGCTAGCCCGGAACGGCTGGCAAACCAGAGGGCATGGATTGTTGGAGCGCCGGCAAGAATGGCCTGGGTGAAGCTCTTCGAATAGCTGGACGCCAGCAAAATGGGCACCTCGACGTGCTACATTCAGGTCGAAGCAAAAGGAAGTAGCAACTGCTGCAGAGGCCACTCGGCTCGTCACCACGAGCCGCCGGGCGCACCAGCTCCAAGTCGTGGCTGCGCTGGCCCGATCGATCCGCGCGAAGCTTTAAGAGAAACGCGCCTACCCGGTGCTTACCCGCCCATAAAAGCCAGCAGTGTAAAAACAGCTAAGGCATTGAAGTGTATGGCGCGCCACTCAGAACAAAACAGCGAACTCTTATGTAATTGAGATCGCTATATAATTTCTAAAGTCGACGAGCGACCTCGATGCGCCTGAAGCCGCTACAACTAAATTTGCAAGCCTTTCGATACTCACCACGCCTATCTTCTGCCGCACACAACCTCAGTGACAGCCATGGACCTCAAGACTTTCAAGGTAGTCGTCGACGACTATCCCGACGAGATTTCCAAGCACCTCGGCGATCTGGCAGCGCTCCATGCATTTGTCGGTTTGCCCGAATCCACGAGCTACCGCCGGAACGATGCCCGCGATGCACTTTATGAGAAAATTCGATCTTCGTTCACGGCTGGGCAAAAGGATGTAGTCAGCCGCTGTGGGACGTTAATAACAGAACTCATCCAAAACCAAATCATCGACGGCGATAAGATCGATTTCTACTTCGCCGTTCTAGATCACCTCAAGGATGCGGTGAGATCAACAAAGGCGTGGGTCGACGGTCCGGTTCAAGGCGACTGGACCGCTGCCATTCGGTATGCTGCCGACCACGTCCGCCTGCAGGACTTTGGAACGCCGGAGAGCCGCGAAAGAGGCCATGCTCGGGAATATATGGTGGCACGGGCGGCAAAGCGGCTGAAAGATGCGGGCTTTGTTCTGCAGCGCGATGCCGACAGACTAGAACTCGAACCAACCGCAGAAACGCGGTTGGTCGAGCGCCTTGAGCAAATGATAGCTGCGATGGGAGGTATAAACCTCGCACGCCGCATCTTTAGAGAGATCGCTCACCTGTACGACGATCGGCAAGAGCGGTACCACATCGTACCGCATCCGAGCGCAACGAATGCGAGCACACCGCAAATCCCTTGGAGCTATTTGCTCCTACTTGCCGCAAAGCATTATTCTGGGACACGCCCTGTAAAGAACACCGACGAAGCGTGGAACCTAATCTGCGGAACCGCGATGAACTACGCGGCTGTACTCGACGTTCAGGTCTATAATCCATTCTTCTTTTGGCACCAAATTGACGCGCATCGCTTGCTCGAATGGCTCCAGCAATTCGCCGTTCACGACACGCTTTTCAGAATTCCCCAAATTCGGGGAAGCGACGTTGCAAAGTTGGCCACAAGCATCTTCGCCGGTCTTAAGCCGTCCGAGCGTCATCAAAATGGCTGGACGATCAACGACGTCGTTGCCGTTTGCCAAGCGCTTATGGATGGATCTCGCAACACGCGTGGGCCGATCGCATTCACAGCGAAAGGGATCAGCGACAGATGCAACGGAATGAATCCTGACCTTGTCGCGGCTATTTTGGATGACGTGCTAACGCACCCGTCTGGAGCACCTAACCAGCAATTCTCCAAGCCGACCGACGCGCCGCCGATCGGGGGCAGCAACGACATCGGCCACAATTATTATCAGCGGCCATTGGTTTCGTTTGATCGAAAGAGCTATTGGCTGTTCGACCATGCCGTAGGCGCGATGCCCAGCCTTGAAGCTATGATGACCGTTCTCCGAGGTCGCTTTAGGGGGCTTGACGGCCTTCTCGGCACCCCGGTCGAAAACTTTCTGCGAAGCGAGTTCGCCGCGCGACGCGTCCCGACCTTAGCGGGCAAGTACGGGGTGAAAAAGAAAGACGACGGCGAGTGCGATCTTGTCGTCGAGACACCCGATACGATTATCTTCTTTGAAATGAAGAAGAAAGCGCTCACCCGTCGCGCTCAAGCTGGCTCCAATGCCCATGCTTTGCTCGATCTGGCAAAGAGCGCTCTTGCCGCACAGGTGCAAGCCGGCTGGCACGAAGTGCGATTGAGGCGGGACGGCTACATCGATCTTGACGAGGACGGGAAAATCACCCGTCTTCAACACAACGGCCGCCACATCGAGCGCATTGCGGTATCGCTCACGCAGTTCGGCGGCTTTCAGGATCGTGTGTTCCTTCATCGCTTCCTTGAAGCGATCTATAATTCGAACTTCTCAGTCACCGAACCGACCATGCAAAAGGATTTCGCAGAGCTGAATGATCTTTTGCAAGAGCTTCGCGATCAACTGACGCAGCTTCATCCCGGAGCGACGCAGTTAGATCGAGCGTTCTTTCATTGCTGGTTTCTAAGCGTCCCCCAGATCCTCATTTTGCTCGACGACACCCATGATCCCGCGTCGTTCAGGGCTGCCCTATGGAAAACCCGTCACTTCGCGACAGGAAGCTCGGACTTCTACCACGACTATGCTTTCCTGAGTGGATGGAAGCCGGTCCCGCGGTGACCGCATCACCAGCCGCGTTTCGAATCAGCGCGGATCTGGGCGCGGGGTCTTACCGCCGGAGCGTTAAGCGATCCGCCGAGGAGAAGACTTCGATTGCCGAACCGGTCCACGGCTAAGCGCTTCCATCGCCGCGTGCTGCTCCTGCTAGATGGGGCGGCATCGTACAATGTCGTAGAATATCGCAGGCATGGCGCACCCGACACGATTCGAACGTGTGACCTTTGCCTTCGGAGGGCTGCAATATCGAGCAGAATTACCCTAACCGCGAACCGCGGTAAAGGTAGGATCGAATGCGCTGGAATCGGTTGACGCCGCGAGCGCATTGCAAATCGAAATTGGCGCGCTTCTCTCAGAAGAATAGACCAAAAAATCAATCTTCGGACGATTTGTTTGGTAGACGTTCATCACAGCACGTTGGGGCGCGCCGTCTCTTTCACATCCTCTCAACCCTAGGGGGCATTCCGTATCGAGGCGTTCTCCAATATCCGCTTCAGGCGCGGTCGGTTGTCCCGCACAAAACTCAGATAGATTTCCTTTGGAGAGGGGGAAGCTGGCTTGGCCGACTTGAGGGCAAACGGCCTATAGTACCGTTGGAAGCGTTCCCGGTCCTCGGGGTATTTCATTTGCCAGACTATGTCGGGATTATTAGTTTCAAACGTTCGTTCGAGGATCGACCAGAAAAGGAAATTGTTGATGGTCTTGACGGTTATCTGCAGCGCATCCGCGATGTCCGCGATGTCTGCGAGCGTCGGCGAAAAAGAACGCTCGAGAAGTTCGGAATGCTCGTCCAGGCCAAGCTCGATCGCGTTTTTCGTTCCCAGTCTGCCGAATCTATGAACGCAACAGTGCCGCAGATGGCAGATCTTGCTGAAAGTCTCCATCGATGTTGTGACGTCCTTTGGGATGTTGTTCAGCCCTATCATCGTCGAGATCGCGTTTTTTAGCTCCTTCGCATCGGCGAGCGAGGTGTGCTCCAACAACGCTTCTGGTAGCATGTGGGCGGTAGATGGAAGGCGGCGGCGAATGAGACCTGCCTCTGGGCAACGGCGTCGCGCGCCTTTTTATCCAGGCGGATCACTTCGGTTACGATCGAACGCACATAACTTTCAACCGCGGACATGTAGCCGAGAACGACAACGGCGCCCAGCTCCGGAGGGAGCTTCCCTGGTTTCTGGGTCGGATAATTCAGGTAGAGCTTGTTGATGTTATTGGTATTGAGAAAAAAAATGTCGATCGGACTCTTGTTGCCGACCGCTGGATCGCCGAACAGTCGGGCAGTCTCGATTCTCGGCATTATCGTGACCGACGAGATCGCCTTGTAAGTGACGGGTATAACCGTTGCCGGATTCATGACATGAATTCGTCAATGTATGTGTCGACGCCCAGCAAATAGAGCGTTGCGCGACGTGGGCCGACCCTGTGGATCTTGCGGAGCTCGGTACCGGGATCCTCGAACGCGAGGAGCTCTTCTATCGTCTTGATGCCATTAGCGTCGATTTGTGAGCGTGCCCAAGCCGAAAGGTTGGTGACCTCGGTTATCGGTAGCTTCATCAACCGGGTGAAAGTGGAATCGTCGGCCAGCCGCGTCCCGCAGTGATGGCAGAATTTCTGCTCGTCGCTTATACGCGGCGTTTTGCAGGCCTGACAGGGCGGCAGGTCGAATTGCACGGACTTGACGGAGGGAAGCAGAGTCTGGAGAGCCTGCCGTATCGGATGCTTGGTCGGCTTCCTCTCGATAAAAGATAGCATTTGGGCAGGAGAGTTGCCGCGGCTGCTTCCGGCAAACGCGCGCGCAGCGATCAGAGCGGCAAGGTGCGGTGTAAACCGATGATATGTCCTTCCCTGACCATGCGAGACCTCGGGCAGTTCAAACAGCAGACCCGCCTCGACGAGAAGCTTTAACATGCGTCTCGGAATAGCGGTCATTTCCTCCTTGGTGATCCCAAATAGTATCTGCTTCTCCGATTTGTCGGCGAGGGCATCGTTCCTCTCCTTCATGATCTCGACCACTTTCTGGAAAAGTTGTTCGCCGGCATCGATGACCGAGCTGAATTTTGGCATCTTCAGCTTCAACGAACGGAATTCGCGCAATCGGCTGTCGCGATGCTGTTGGATGACCTTGTTAAGAGACTGCTGCGTGGCTGCAGGCGCGCTTGCGTTTTCGCTTACCATCTCGCGCAGCATCGTGAGGTAGGCTCTCGGCACGCCGAAGGCGGCGTACATTAGGACCCCGTTGATGTCGCTGCCGAGACGACTTCCTTCCGCGAACCTCCTTGCGCCGATGGCGCCCATGATGTCGCGATAGGACGGATGGTCGACCGGTAGCCACGCAGGGACGAAGCGCGCCTCATGATCGGCATGGAAGCGCGGTCCGTACTCCGTGGATCCGGGATACACGGAGCACTTCGGCGAAATGTTTTGCTGTTTGAGGACGCGGACCACGTCGAGAAATTCGGTCATGAATTCCTGAGCGAAGACCAGTGCTGCGTCGTCGAGGAAGATAACGAGGCGCGTCCGACCAAGCGCCTTGAATAGCATCGTGAGGGCCTGCACGACGCCTTCTATCGAGATCGCATTGGCGGAAAGCTCTTCCGCTTCGGACACGCACCGGCCTTCTCCAACCGGCGAATTAGGGCTTCCACCTGGGGACGATCGATGCCGAAGGTGGTAAAGACGTCAGGTCCGGCGACCTGAGCGGCTTCGGCGCCCTGGCTCGCATCGGCGGCTTCTGTGGCCTTGGGAGTGCCTTGCAGGACCCGCTTGGCGGTGTCGTCGGCGGCAAGGAGAATTCTGCTTAGTACCCAGATCTGGAACAACGACAGCGCGTCGCTTCTAGTCTTAAGGAGGGGTTCGAGACGCAGATATCTATTGAAAGAGACATAGACGGCCAACGGAAGGTTTTTTGTGTCGCAGCACCTCAGCCACGCGTAGCGCATTATGTGGGTTTTGCCGCAGCCGCGCGGACCCACCACCAAAACCGTGCCTCGCGACAAAAGCGCCTTGTAGATAATATCGAACCAGTCTCCGGTTACGGTGTCGGTCCGGAGGACCTCTTCCGAAACTTGATCGGCCCGCTCTTCGAATCCGGAATCGGACTCGTCCGGATCCGCGGTTTCGGCTTCGTCGTTCATGAATTCGGCAGTTTCATTCGCAAGAGATCGTCCTTGGTAACTAGTCTCGCACCGACCCCGCGCGCGGCCGCGTCCAGGGCGGCGGCTCCGCGCCGTGAAGTCATTGCCTTGAAGACGCGAGCCCGCCAAACCTTCGGAACCCGAACCCTAAAGATGCAGTCGGTAATAGCAATCTTTCCAGTCGCGACCAGTGCAACCTGAAGGTGCAGCTTCCGGCCGATTCTCGCAACCAAGATATCGCCAGCCGCGGCCGTCGTAAGCTCGCCGCCGGGCTGCGTCGACTGGACGGTTGCAAATCTGAGTCGACGGGGGCCCGCGTAC
>JAJYAH010000432.1 GCA_021779635.1 Pseudomonadota bacterium
CTGCACCATCCCTGCGGAATATGTGCTGCTTCGCCACTATCTCGGTGAGCCGGTCGACGCCGTGCTGGAAGGCAAGATCGCAAATTACCTGCGCCGGGTTCAGGGCGACCATGGCGGCTGGCCGCTGGTGCACGCCGGCGACTTCGAGATGAGCGCCAGCGTGAAGGCCTATTTCGCGCTGAAGATGATCGGCGATTCCCCCGACGCGCCCCACATGGTGCGGGCGCGGGAGGCGATCCGCTCGCGCGGCGGCGCCATCCACAGCAACGTTTTCACGCGGTTCATGCTGGCGATGTTCGGGGTGCTGCAGTGGCGGAGCGTCCCGGTGCTGCCGGTCGAGATCATGTTGTTGCCGATGTGGTCGCCGTTTCACCTCAACAGGATCTCGTATTGGGCGCGGACCACGATCGTGCCGCTGATGGTTTTGGCGGCGCTGAAACCGCGCGCGCGAAACGCCAGTACCGTCGGCATTGATGAGCTGTTTCTGCAGGCGCCGCATTCGATCGGAATGACAGCCAAGGCCCCGCACCAAAGCAGGGGCTGGTTCGTCCTGTTCCGCGGACTGGACAGCGTGTTGCGGACCATCGAGCCCTTGTTTCCGAAGAAACTGCGCGCCCGCGCCATCGACAGCGCCGTCGCCTTCGTCGAGGAACGGCTGAACGGCGAAGACGGGCTGGGCGCGATCTATCCACCGATGGCCAACGCGGTGATGATGTACGACGCGCTCGGTAAACCCGCCGATTATCCGCCACGCGCCGTCACGCGACGGGGGCTCGACCGGCTATTGGTGATCGGCGAGCAGGAGGCCTATTGCCAGCCCTGCGTCTCGCCGGTGTGGGATACCTCGCTGACCGCTCATGCCCTGCTTGAGGCGGGCAGCGAGGACGCTTTGCCTGCCGCAAGAAAAGCCCTCGACTGGCTCCTGCCGAAACAGGTGCTGGATATCAAGGGCGACTGGGCCGTGAAGCGGCCGGACGTTCGTCCCGGCGGCTGGGCGTTCCAGTACAACAACGCCTATTATCCCGACCTCGACGATACCGCGGTGGTGGTGATGGCGATGGATCGCGCGCGGCGCGCCAGCCAAAGCCACGAATATGACGATGCGATCGCCCGCGGCCGCGAGTGGATCGAGGGCATGCAAAGCCGCGACGGCGGGTGGGCCGCCTTCGACGTCAACAATCTGGAATATTATCTCAACAACATCCCGTTCTCCGACCACGGCGCGCTGCTCGATCCGCCGACCGAGGATGTCACCGCCCGCTGCGTTTCGATGCTGGCCCAGCTCGGCGAGACCGTTCAAACCAGCCAGGCGGTGGCCGACGGGGTGGCCTATCTGCGCCGGACCCAGCTGGCGGAGGGGTCGTGGTACGGCCGCTGGGGGCTGAATTACATTTACGGCACCTGGTCGGTCCTGTGCGCGCTCAACGCCGCCGGCGTGGATCACCAGGATACCACCATGCGCAAGGCGGTGGCCTGGCTGGCCTCGATCCAGAACGAGGACGGCGGCTGGGGCGAGGATGCCGTCAGTTACCGACTCGATTACGAGGGATTTGAGGGTTGCCCCTCCACCGCCTCGCAAACGGCATGGGCCTTGCTTGGGCTGATGGCGGCGGGCGAGGTCGATCACCCGGCGGTGGCGCGTGGCGTGGAGTACCTAAAAAGCACACAGACCGAAAAAGGCTTGTGGGATGAGCAGCGCTACACGGCTACAGGCTTTCCGAGGGTGTTTTATTTGCGTTATCATGGCTACTCAAAGTTCTTTCCGCTCTGGGCGCTGGCGCGGTATCGGAACCTGAAAAGCACCAACAGCAGGGTGGTAGGGGTCGGAATGTGAATTTGGGGGCAGGCGACGAGGCGTCCGCGGGCGATCAGATTGACTCGCGGCCGGTATTGATTGTGACAGGTCTGGTGCAGGAGGCCCGCATTGCGGCAGGGCCCGGCATGACCGTTATCTGCAGCAGTAGCGATCCACAGCAATTGCGGGCACTGCTGACCGTTTTTGACCCGTCGACCATCAGGGGCGTCATCAGCTTCGGCGTCGCGGGCGGATTGGACCCCAGCTTGAAGTCCGGCGACGTCGTGGTGGCGACCGAAGTTCTGGCCGGCGACGCCCGTTGGCTGGCCGGTCTGGCCCTGAATGACGAATTGATTGCCAGCGTCGCCTTGGGGCGCCGGCGCGTGGTCAGGGGCGGCCTGGCGGGCGTGGAAGAGGTGATCGTCGCCCGGGCCGGAAAGGCCGCGCTGCGTTCCGAGACCGGGGCGGCAGCCGTCGACATGGAAAGCCATATCGCGGCAGCCTATGCCGCCGAGGCGGGGCTTCCGTTTGCTGCGTTACGCGTCATCAGCGACCCTGCCACCCGCGCTTTGCCGGCGCTGGCGATGGCCGCGATCAAGCCGAATGGCGACATCGACCTGCGCAAGGTGCTGCGCGGGGTGGCGCGCAATCCGCTGACGCTGCGCGCGCTGGTATCGACCGGGATCGACTTCAATCGCGCGCTGCGCAGCCTACGCGGCTGTCGAAGCTTTCTGCTGGGCGGCGAGGGCCTCCTCGCGGCGGATATCTGACAGGCGCTTCTGCACCTCCGCCGAGAAGATATATTGGGCAGGACGCTGGTGATCGAGATTGATCTCCGGCGCCATCGGACCCGTGGTCCGCACGCCGCGCAGCGCTACCCACAAGGCCTTCAACGGATTGGTCAAGGCAGCATTCGCCGCCGTTGGCTCGTAGCCGCAATGGGCCATGCAGTCGGCGCATTTCTCATACTTGCCGGTGCCGTAGGTGTCCCAATCCGTGGTCTCCATCAACTCCTTGAAGGTCTTGGTATAGCCCTCGCCAAGCAGGTAACACGGCTTCTGCCAGCCGAAAATATTGCGGGCCGGCATGCCCCAGGGGGTGCATTCGTAGCTCTGGTTGCCGGCCAGGAAGTCCAGGAACAGGCCGGAATGCATGAAGTTCCACTTCTTGCCCTTGCCCAGCGCGAACACGTCGCGGAACAGCTTCTTGGTCTTGGTGCGGTTGAGGAAGTGCTCCTGGTCGGGCGCGCGCTCATAGGCATAGCCGGGCGACATTGAAACGCCGACACCGAGTTCAGTGGTGAAGTCGAGGAATTTGGCGATGTCCTCCGCCGCATGTCCGTCGAAGATGGTGGCGTTGACGTTGACCGTGAAACCCCGCGCCTTGGCGGCCTTGATGGCCGACACCGCGCGATCGAACACGCCCTTCTGCGAGACTGCCTTGTCGTGGTGTTCCTTCAAACCGTCGAGATGCACCGAGAAAAACAGGTAGGGCGACGGTTCGAACAGGTCGAGCTTCTTTTCCAGCAACAACGCGTTGGTGCACAACGATACGAATTTCTTGCGCGCCACCAGACCGCGCACGATCTCGCCGATCTCCTTGTGGATCAGCGGTTCGCCGCCCGGTATCGCCACCATCGGTGCGCCGCATTCGTCCGCGGCATCCCAGCATTCCTGCGCCGACATGCGGCGATTGAGGATCGCGTCGGGATAGTCGATCTTGCCGCAGCCGACGCAGGCGAGGTTGCAGCGAAACAGTGGCTCCAGCATCAGCACCAGCGGATAGCGCTTGCGGCCCAGCAATTTCTGCTTGACCAGATAGCTGCCGATGCGGATTTCCTTGAAAAACGGTATGGCCATTACAAGTTTCTTTCTGGACTCAGTAGAGAGGTGGATCAACCCGCCGTTAGTTCGGCGGGAAGCCGGAATTCAATGTTCTCTTCCCGGCCGGGAAGTACCGATACCGCGACCGGGCCGATGCGTCTCAGCGCCTCGATCACGTCATCGACAAGAACTTCAGGCGCCGAGGCGCCGGCCGTGATGCCGACCGCCTTTGCGTCCTTCAGCCAATCCGGGTTCAACTCGCTGCCATCTGCAATGAGATAACTCGCAACCCCGACCTCGGTGCCGATCTCGCGAAGCCTGTTGGAGTTGGAACTATTGGTGGCCCCGACCACCAGGATGACGTCCACGAGCTTGCTGAGGTCTCTTACAGCAGATTGGCGGTTCTGTGTCGCATAGCAGATATCCCTGATGTCCGGGCCTTGAATATCTGTAAAGCGCTGCTGAAGGGCGGCGATGATGTCCTTGGTGTCGTCTACGCTCAGCGTGGTCTGGGTAATATAGGCAACCGGCGTATCCGCGGGCAGCGTCAGGGCCGCCACGTCGTCGACGTTCTGCACCAGCAGGACAGGGCCGGGAACCTGACCCATGGTTCCCTCGACCTCGGGGTGGCCGGCGTGCCCGATCAGGATCAGCGCCCGGCCTTTCGACATATAGCGCTTGCCCTGGTTATGGACCTTGGTGACCAGCGGGCAGGTCGCATTGAGCACCGGCAGGCCGCGCACCGCGGCCTCCTCCTCGACACTCCTGGCCACGCCATGGGCGCTGAATACCGTCACCGCGCGCGGCGGCACTTCCGACAAATCCTCGACAAAGATGGCGCCCTTGTTCTTCAGGCTCTCGACCACGTATTTGTTGTGCACGATCTCATGGCGCACATAGACCGGCGGGCCGTACTTCTCGAGCGCGCGCTCCACGATTTCGATCGCGCGTACCACCCCTGCGCAAAATCCGCGGGGTTGCGCCAGAAACACTTCCATCGGACGTCCGTTATGCACGTTGCACCAAACTCATTCTGGATCTCCGTATTAGCTCGCTGCGGCCACGATATCAGCAATATCTGAGCCGCCCCTCCCGGCCACAACGAACCCCTTCCTAAGCACATGGAGGTGCAAGGCTTTGTGTCAAAAGGGGCTTTGTGTCAAAAAACGGTCGATTGGAAAAGGTGAGATCGCGCAAACGGCCGGCAAAGGTGCATTTCGAGGTACTATAATACAGTTTTATTCAGAACTGCGGCGAATATGGTGCCCAAAAGCCTCACTTGTTCGTCACTTTACCGGGGGGCATTCCCGGTTATATGAGCGGCTCAACGCAGGGTCTCGGTGTGTTTCCACTCGTCCCCGTCCTCGAAGAAAAGTAATAAAAACAACATTAGATCGGCTCGTGGAACTCCGCTAGACAACGGGGCGTTTCCGGCAAGCTCATAACATTAGAAAGCAAAGATGTGCTGACAAGTATTGTTGTATCGATTGTCAAAGCTTGCACCCGGTTCGCCTCTCTTACTGTCCTGATCGCCCTCACTTTGGCGGTTGCCGCCGGCTACTACACGGCCAACAATTTCTCGATCAACACCGACATCAACACGCTGATCTCGCCGACGCTGGACTGGCGGAAGCGCGACAATCAATTCGATCAGGCCTTCGACCGGGACCGAACCATCCTTGCCGTGGTGGACGCTCCGACGCCTGAACTCACGGCTGCGGCGGGTGCCGCGCTGGAAAAGAGGCTGTCCGGCGACACCCAACATTTCGATTCCGTTCAGGCGCTCGGTTCTGGCGAATTCTTTGAAAAGGAAGGGCTGCTGTTTCTTCCCGCCGCCGAAGTCGGCCGGCTTACCAGCCAGTTCTCGTCCGCAGCACCCCTGATCGAGATCATGGCCGGCGATCCCAGCCTGCGGGGATTGACCGGCGCGCTGGAAACCGCGCTTGCCGGCGTCAAGCGCGGGCAATTCAAGCTGGACAGCGCCGAGCGGCCATTCTCGCTGATCGCGCAGACGGTGGAGAACGTGCTGAATACCGGCTCGGGGACGTTTTCCTGGCGCGAACTCACCAGCGACAAGCCCCTGACCGACTCCGACCGGCGCGCCTTCATCGAATTCAAGCCGATCCTCGACTTCAATGCGCTTGAGCCGGGCAAGGATGCGACCGATGCGATCAGGAAGGCCGCCAGCGACCTCAATCTCGCGGGCGACTATGGTGCGCGCGTCAGGCTGACCGGACCGGTTCCGATCGCCAACGAGGAATTCGCGACGGTTGCCGACGGTGCCGTCGTCAACGGGATCGGCACCGTGCTCGTGGTGCTGTTCATCCTGTGGTTGGCGCTGCGCTCGCCGAAGATCATCTCCGCAGTGTTCGCGAATCTCTTTATCGGTCTTTCGATCACCACCGCCGCCGGGCTGATGATGGTCGGTTCGCTGAACCTGCTGTCGATCGCCTTTGCGGTTCTGTTTGTCGGATTGGGCGTCGATTTCGGCATTCAGTTCAGCGTCCGGTACCGGTCGGAGCGCTACAAGAGCAACGATCTGCAGGTAGCCCTGGAGCAGGCCGCCGGCTATGTCGCGGTGCCGCTTTCGCTCGCGGCGATGGCGACGGCCGCCGGATTCCTCTCGTTCCTGCCG
>JAJYAH010000433.1 GCA_021779635.1 Pseudomonadota bacterium
TAATAACAAGGTATTGCTGTATTCGCCAGCCGAATCATATCAATATATTGATGTAATTTGCGATTGCTTCACCGGTTGAATGCAAATTTGATTATGTTACATATCGTACGTAAGCGTACGGATTTCGTCGCCGCCGATTGAGCCGAAGTCCGGCTTTGATCGGACCGGATCGATCGTGGTCGCTGAAATTACCGGGTGTGGCAGGGAACACGGAGTTGGATAATGGGTGCATCGACGGGTACTGCCCTTGCAGCGCTGAAAATCGGAGGCCGCGTCGCATTCGAGCGTCTGGCGCGCCCCAAGGCCCGGCGGCTTGATGATGTGCCCTGTTCGCCCTATGCCATTACACCCGAATGGCTGACGGCCGTTCTGTGCGGCAAGAATCCAGGCGCCATTGTCACAGATGTCGAAGTCAAGCCGGCGAGCGCGGGAACCCACGAACGTCATCAACTGGCCGTGTCCTACAACGAGGAGGGCCGTCGCGCCGCATTGCCGGTCTCGATCTTCACCAAGTCGTTGCCGAGCATCGTCACGCGAATGATCGGCGGCTTCAATGGCACAGCGCGCGTCGAGGGGAATTTCTATACGCAGCTTCGACCCCAGATCGAGATCGAGGCACCATTATGCTATCATTCCGCCTACGATCGGCGAACATTTGCGGCCATCCATCTGCTGGAAGATATGGTCGCGACGAAATCCGCGACGTTTTGCAGCCACAAGACCTATGTTTCGCGCGCCATGGCCGACGACATGATCGATCTTCTGGCGTCGCTGCACAGCCGGTTCTACGCCGATCCGATGCTGTCAGAGCGCTACCGGTGGCTTGCGGGCTATCCAAGATGGTTCACCATCGGTGCCGAGAAAATGGGAACAGAGTATTACACCGGCAAGGCGATTGACGCAGCCGCCCACGTTATTCCGCCGGAGGTTCTTGCGCGCCGTGAGGAGGTCTGGCCGGCAACGATCCGCGCGCTTGCGGCGCATGAAAACCAGCCGCAAGGGCTGATACACTCCGATGTGCACATCGGAAACTGGTATCGGACCGGCGCGGGCCAAATGGGTCTGTGCGACTGGCAATGTCTTTCGCGCGGCCACTGGTCACGCGATTTCGCCTATGCTGTGACAGCCTCGCTGACGCCGGACGATCGCCGGAATTGGGAACGCGACCTGTTGGCTCGCTATATCGAGCGGTTCGCGGAGAAAACCGGCGTCAAGCCCGACTTCGATCTCAGCTTCACGCACTACCGACAGCAAATCGTGCATGCGCTCGCGATGTGGACGATTACGCTTTGCCATTCGCGGTTATTGCCCAAGATGCAGCCGGAGGACACGACGCTCGCCATGATCACGCGTATCACGACGGCCATGGCTGATCTGGATTCGCTTGACAGCTAGGAAGCGCCTGACGGCCGAAATCCGAATTTCGGTCAGAAGCCAGTGCAGCGAGAACGGCGCGTCGCCAGCCACGCTCGTCCGGCATCGCCAGCCGCAGGTCTCGGTGAGGGGTGGCCAGCGCCGTTTTGCAGCCATCGCGATGAAGCGGTCGGCAACGTAATTGTTCGGATTATTTCGCGATACCGGCGAAAACGGCACGGTTTCCAGGCGGCCAATCACTACTGCGGTCCAGCGCCGGGCCGTCCCGGGCGTCAGCGGGCGGACTTTGCTGTTGCGGTTCGCTTTGAGAATAATACACTAGCTTACGAAGGCTAGACAGCTTTTTTGCTCGGGAGGTGGCCGGACCCACCGATTTGCTCTTGAGTCCGTCCGTAAATATAATACACTAGCGAACGAACTGGCCACCAAGCGCCATGACCAACGTCACGGAGGGAACGCATGAGCCAAAATCGCTTCGATCCTGCCGCCCACGCGCGATCGATGCGCGACGGCGGATTCTGGGTCGACAGGAATTTCGACGAATTTCTCCAGCAGACGATCGCGGCCACACCGGGAAAACTCGCGCTGCTGGCCGACCGCGCCGATCGCGCCGAGGCGAGGCGCTTCACCTATGCCGAATTCGGCGATCTCATCGCACGTGCGGCCGCCGCCTTGAGGCGCCTTGGCATCGGCCCCGGTGACGTCATCTCCGTGCAGTTGCCCAATTGGTGGGAATTCGCGGTGATCTCGCTGGCGGCCTTCCGGGTGGGCGCAGTCGTCAATCCGTTGATGCCGATCTTCCGCGAACACGAGCTTGGCTACATGCTCGACTTCGCCGAGACAAAGTTGATGATCGTGCCCAAGCTGTTTCGTGGCTTCGATCACGAGGCGATGGTGCGTTCGCTGCAGCCCAAACTGCCGAAACTTCAGCACTTGATTGTCGTCGACGGCGAGGGGGCTAACAGCTTTGATCGGGCGCTGCTGTCCGGCAGCGAGCGGCTCGGGCCGCCGCCGGCGGGCGAGATCGGCGCGCTTGCCGCCGATCAGATGGCGGTGTTGATGTTCACCTCAGGCACGACCGGCTCGCCCAAAGGCGTCATGCATTGCCTGAATACGCTGCTGGCCTGCAACATTGCGCTCGCCGGGCGGTTCGGCCTCGATGCAAGCGATACGATGCTGGTCTGCTCGCCGCTCGGCCACATGACCGGTTTCGCGGCTGGCATGCTGCTCGGCCTGAAGATCGGCGCTTCGGTGATCTTCCAGGACGTGTGGGAGCCGAAACGCGGCGTCGCCATCATGGCCAACGAAGGCGTCACCTATTCGGCCGGCGCCGCGACCTTTCTCGCCGACATGTGCGAAGCGGTCGCCGCCGGGGCGCCGAAGCCTGGACGGCTGCGCAAGTTTCTCTGCGCCGGGGCGCCGATCCCGCCCGCGCTGATCGATCGGGTCTACCGCGAACTCGATCTCAAGGTCTGTTCGCTGTGGGGCATGACGGAATCATTGTCGAGCACGTTGACCGAACCGGAGCGGGCGCTCGAGAAATCGTCGAAGACCGACGGCCGTCCGCTCGACGGCGTCGCGGTGAAAGTGCTTCGCATGGACGGGTCGCCGGCACCGGTCGGAGAGAAGGGGCTGCTCAAGGTGCGCGGCGCGCAGATGTGCCTCGGTTACTACAAGCGCCCGGACATGGAGCCGTTCGACGCCGAGGGCTGGTTCGACACCGGCGACATGGCCTATATGGATGACGAGGGTTACATCCGCATCGACGGCCGCATCAAGGACATCATCATCCGCGGCGGCGAAAACGTGCCGGTATTCGATATCGAGAATCTGCTGTTCAAGCATCCGGCCGTGCTTTCGGCCGCGATCGTGGGGTATCCGGACCCGCGACTGGGAGAACGCGCCTGCGCATTCGTGGTGCTGCGTCCCGGACAGACGCTGGATCTGGCAGGTGTGCAGGCCATCATGGCGGAGCACAAGGTCGCGAAACAATATTGGCCCGAACGCGTCGAGATCGTCGCCGACCTGCCGAAGACCCCGGCGGGTAAAGTTCGGAAATACCAGCTTCGCGAAATAGCAAAGGCCTTCGCCGAACCGACACGCAAGGCCAGCGCCTGAATCCAGGTCTCAAGGGCTGATGTCGGCACGAGCGTTGCGCAAAATCGTCTCAAGTCGGCGCGATTACCCTCAGCGTTGCTTCAGCCGCAGAATATCCGTACCGGTAATAAGGAGTTCGTCAGCCAAATCCTTGCGCTCCTCGCAAATAATCCTGGCGATACGATTAATTTCGGCGTGATGCTCCATGAAGATGCGCCGCACCTGGCGCGGCTGTAACCGCGGCATTTTCGAACGCGTGAACTGGGCCAGTGCTTCGGTGGTGATCCTGGCTTGTACCGGACGGCCGAAGCGGTCCGCGGTAAAGGCGAAGCTCTCACACCTTGCCGGACGCGGCTTCATGGTCCTGTACCGCTGTTCAAAACGTGGGCTCTAAACGGTTTGTGGTCGGCAGTTTCAGTCCGCGAATGAAGCTCACCCGATGCGGAAATTGAGTGCGTCGGGATCAGCCCTGTCGTTTGGCCAATCTACTGCCGCTCGCTGCAAAGCGAATTAAAGAAATTTTTAATCGGCCTACCGCGTTGCGCATTCGCCAGGTTCGCCGAAACGAACGCGGCCTTGGCGATTTGGCCAGCCAGTCCATTCCTGAGACCGGGCGATGTCGTGGTCAATCGCGGGGCTACGCAACGGCCATCGTGGCGGACGAAAAGTCGTTATCGGCGTTGACGGCCAAATCGCTCGACAAGCAAGAACTTTTGCACCTTTCCCGTCGGCGTGCGTGGCAGCGCTTCCCCTTCGATGATGAATTCCTTTGGGGTCTTAAATCCGGCGAGGTGCTGCCGGCAAAAATCGTCGAGTTGCTTGGGAGTGATCTCGGCATTGTTCTGCGCCACGATCAGGCCCGTTACACGTTCGCCCCACAGGTCGTCGGGCAAGCCGAAGACCGCGCAATCGGCAACGCCAGGGCATTTCAGGATGATCTCCTCGACCTCGGCGGCGTGGACATTCTGCCCGCCGGTTATGATCATATCCTTCTTGCGGCCGCGGATGGTCAGATAGCCCTCGTCGTCGAGGCTACCGAGGTCGCCGGTATGGATCCAGCCGTTGCGGAATGTTTCGGCTGACTTTTCGGCATTCTCGAAATACGCGGTCACCGCATTCGGCGAGCGACCGATGATTTCTCCTAGTTGGTTGGGTGCAAGCGCCCGGCCATCGTCATCGACGATCCTGACCTCGGAAAATGTCATTACCTGGCCCACTGAATCCGGCCGCTTCTTTCGATCGTCGGGCGTGCTGACGACAAGCGCACCGGTTTCCTGCATGCCGTAATATTCGTAGATGTTCGGGCAGAGTCGGGCCATGGTCTGTTCACGGATACTTTCAGGCAGGCTCGCGCCCGCGAATACGATGGCCCGGACCGAGCTGAGATCGCGCGCGGCTGATGTCTGGGCCGGCAGCAGCATGGCCGCCATGGTCGGAACCAGGTTGAAGATCGTCACGCGTTCTGTGGCAATCAGGCGCAGCACTTCGTTCGGTTCGAAGTTCGCCAGCACGTGCGGAATGCCATAGAGGATCGATCCGGCGATCCATGCAAAGCCGACGCGTCCGAAGGCGGGAAATACCGTCATCGTCACATCGCGACGCGTCATGTCGAAAATCTGGAACATCGGACCCAGCGTGCTGTTGTTGTATTGCGTCAGCACATAGGATTTCGGCAGGCCTGTGGTGCCCGAGGTGAGGTTGAAATAATACGAATCGGCTTCATCGATATCGATGTCGGGAGTCTCGGGTGACGCTGCGGAAAGCACCGTCTCGTAGTCGAACGCGAAGCCGGCTTTCTCGCCGCCGAACTGAATGACGTGCTTGAGCGCTTTTGCCGCCGGTTCGGCGATCGTCGCAAACTTGCCCTCGTAAATCAGGCCGCTTGCGCCCATGGCGCGCATCAATTCAAGCATTTCCGCAGCGGCGAGCCGATAGTTCAATGGCAGGCCGATGATGCCGGTGCGCGCCAGCGCAAAATAGATTTCCACGATTTCGGCACGGTTGGAGGTGAGAAAAGCGACAACGTCGCCCTTCCGAAAGCCCATGCCCAAAAGCGCTTGTGCCAGACGGTTGGTACGGTCGTTTATCTCGCCGAAACTGAATCGCCGATTCGTACTCGAACAATAAATCGCAGGAGCATCGGGATAACGTATTGCGGCGGTGGCCAGAATATTGCCGACCAGCATCTTGCCCAGAGATCGATCCATTTGCAGGCGTTTCCCATGTTTCGGCGCGATTGCGCGCTCTTTCTATGTGGTCTCGTTGTTGCCCGTGCGCTGTTCAGCTCACGTGCCGCTCCCGGTTTTCCCAGAACGGCTGGCGCAGTGCCCGTTTGAGGACCTTGCCGGCTCCGGACAGCGGCAGCGGATTTTCGCTGATATCGACGCTGCGCGGGCATTTGTAGCCAGCGATCAGCGTCTTGCTGAATTCGATCAGCTCGCTGGCCGACACCTTCGCGCCGCTTCTGGTTACGACCACCGCGTGAACCGTTTCGCCCCAGCGCTCGTCCGGGATTCCGATGACGGCGCACTGGGCCACGGCAGGATGCTGGGCGAGGGCGTTTTCGACCTCGACCGAATAGACGTTTTCGCCGCCGGAGATGATCATGTCCTTGACCCGATCGACGACATAGATGAATCCGTCCTGATCCATGTAGCCGCTGTCGCCGGTATGCATCCAGCCGTCGATCACGGCGCGGGCGGTTTCTTCGGGCCGCTCCCAGTAACCCGTCATGACGTTATCCCCGCGCACGACAATTTC
>JAJYAH010000434.1 GCA_021779635.1 Pseudomonadota bacterium
TGCCCCAGATCGGAAAGCCCGAGATAAAGGATTTGGTGCCGTCGATCGGGTCCAGCACCCAGACATATTCGGCGTCCTCGCGCTCGCTGCCGAACTCCTCGCCGACAATGCCATGCTGCGGAAAATTAGCCTTGATCAGCCGCCGCATCACGGCTTCAGCGGCGCGGTCGGCTTCGGTCACCGGATCGAAATCATGGCTGGTGCTTTTGTTGTCGATTGAGAGCGACGTTCGAAAGAACGGCAGGATGGTCTCGCCGGAGGAGGTCGCGAGGCGGCCGATGAAGGCGGTAAAATCGATGACCGTCACGGTTGTTCCTTGGGCTCTTAGCGCGGGGAGAATATGCGCCTCCTGCCTAGCCCAATCCTGCAGGTCGCGCACGGATAACGGACACGACCGGTGTCAGAACCTGGTGTTTTTCAGCGCTCGAATCAGTCCGCGAAACGGTGCATTTTTTGAAGACATCGTCGATCACGAATTCGAGAGTTTGGTGAATAACGTGGCGTCGCTGCAGCCGACCGAGTCCATGTCGGTCTTCAAGTATTTGAAATTTCGGAAAAAAATACGGCTGCGCCACGGTTTCGGCCGGTCAACAGGGGTAGTGAATTTTGCACCGGAAATGATTCAAAAGCCCTTGCGTTTTGTGCAGCGCGGTCGCATATTGTTGCGGTGCGGTAGCGCCTCGCGCTATCGCTGCCCTCCTTGGGCGTTTCCTCCCTAGACTTGGGCCGCTTGCCAACGCAAGCGGCCCTTTTTTCTTGGCACCGTCATTCTTCCCGGGCCTGTCATCCGTTCGTTCGTTCATTGTCATGGCGCGTTCACGCAAAAACGCGTCTGGAATGGTTGCGATTCCGGGGACGCGCTGTGGCGCGATGACAAGGATCTATTCCGCAGCGGCCTGGAACGGCCCGAGATCACCGAACGGCACGGCCGCCAGCGCCTCGGCCAGCGCTCCGAAATCGGCGGCCACCTGTGCAAATCGCGGTCCGCGTTCGCGCCGCCGTTCGTCCATGTAGATCGCACGGTTGAGTTCGAGCTGGATGGTATGCAGTCCGGATGCCGGGTTGCCGTAATGCTCGGTGATGAAACCGCCGGCATAGGGTTTGTTGCGGCCGACCGAATAACCCAGCGCGCGCATGGTTTCCTCGACCATGTCGGGAAGCAGGGCGGCGCAACTGGTACCGTAGCGGTCGCCAATTACCACATCCGGCCGCCGCGGCTCGTCACGCGACACGCCGATCGAGGGCATTGAATGGCAATCGACCACGACCACCGTTCCGAACGCCTGATGCGCCTTGTTGATCAGCCGGCGCAGCGCGCGGTGATAGGGCTTGTAAAGCGCCTCGATCCTGCCCAGCGCGTCGTCGACGGAAAGCCGCTCGCGGTAGATCTCCTGGCCGTCGCCGACCACGCGCGGGATGGTGCCGAGGCCGCCCGCCACCCGCATCGATCGGGTATTGGCGAAGCTCGGCAATCGCCCGTTGAACATGCGCGGGTCAAGTTCATAGGGCTCCCGGTTCACGTCGACATAGGAGCGGGGGAAGTTGACCCGCACCGTCGGAAAACCGCGATCGCTCAAATCCCCGATCAACTCGTCCATGAACGAATCCTCGGAGCGGCGCAGCGCAACCAGATCGATTCGCGAGGCGTTGAGGAATTCGTGCGGATAGATCGAACCGGAGTGCGGAGAGTTGAAGATGATCGGCGCCCGCCATGCGGCCGGCTCCACGATCTCGAACGGAGGCGACAGTTCGCCATCAAACTGGGTCATCGTCGGGCGCCGTCCCTGGAATCCGCGGTTCTGGACATCTTGAGTTCTGTCAGAAAAACGGAGCTTTTATGAGAACCATTCTCGGTAATCGCAACCGTTCTGCCAAGCGAAAAAAATGCTAAACCGGCTCGAAGGCCGCTTGCGAACCGAAAATGCCCGGGTTCATTGATTTGACGTGCATTCTGGTACAGGGATAACGTCGCAAGCCGCCGACCGTGCCCGGTCATCTTTCACCTGAAATTTACCCTCTGCGGGCTTAGTGAACGAATTGATCCTCTCATTGGGATTCGACGACCAACCGCCATGCATAAAATCCTCCTCGCCGAAGACGACAACGACATGCGCCGCTTCCTGGTCAAGGCACTGGAAAACGCCGGTTTTCAGGTCTCATCCCACGACAATGGTTTATCGGCCTATCAGCGGCTGCGCGAGGAGCCGTTTGAAATGCTTCTCACCGACATCGTGATGCCCGAAATGGACGGCATCGAGCTGGCGCGCCGCGCCTCCGAGCTCGATCCCGACATCAAGATCATGTTCATCACCGGCTTTGCCGCGGTGGCGCTGAATTCGGATTCGGAAGCGCCCAAGAATGCCAAGGTGCTGTCGAAGCCGGTCCATCTTCGCGAATTGGTCAGCGAAGTGAACAAGATGCTGGCAGCCTGATTCGCTGCTCAAATTGCTGCCCCGATTCCTGGAAAAATCCGGGCGAGTTTCTGGCAATCCTTCGGGCCAAGCGTCCTTGCCTGCCCGCTTTGGAGCCGATATACGGACCCAACCCGTCATCTTAAGGCCTCAGGGCGCGTAGCTCAGCGGGAGAGCACCTCGTTGACATCGAGGGGGTCACAGGTTCGATCCCTGTCGCGCCCACCATTCAATTCCTCCTGAATCCCAAGTTCCCTGGACTGTTCCAAACCTCGCCGGTCGCCTGTCCGCATTCCCGATTGATCGAACTGTGCTAGCCTTGGCTACGATCGTGGTGAGGGCACACGAAATGCACAGAATGCCTATCAGCCTGGTGACGGTGGGTGCCATTATGCTCGGAGCCACCGCGGTAGCCCGGGCTCAGCTGGCCCCGGCCGGGCCTCCGGCGGTTGGGGTGGTCGAGGCGACCAAACGGCCGGTTACCGAAACCAACGAATTCCTTGGACGAATCGAGGCAACCAACCGGGTGAACGTGGTCGCGCGCGTCACCGCATTTCTGGACAAGCGGCTCTTCAACGAAGGCGCGGAGGTCAAGACCGGCGAACTGCTTTATCAGCTTGAGCGCGGTCCGTTCGAGGCCGATCTCGCATCGAAGCAGGCGATGGTGGCGCAGTTGCAGGCGACTCTGGAGAACGCCAAGCTGACGGCCGATCGGGCGCGAACCCTGCTCGGCGGTCCGGCCGGTCAGCAATCGTCCTATGACGCGGCGATTGCCAATCAGCGGAGCTATGAGGCGCAGGTGCAGGCAGCGCAGGCCCAAGTCCAGCTCTCGCAGATCAACCTGGATTACACCGAGATTCACTCGCCGATTGACGGCAAGATCGGCCGCACCGCGGTCACCGAGGGCAACGTCGTCAGTGCCGGTTCGGGGACGCTCACCACCATCGTCAGCCAGGATCCGATGTATGTCACTTTCCCGGTTCCGGTGCGCGAGTCGCTGGAATTGCGGGAACGCTACGCGACCAAGGGTGGCTTCAAGGCGGTGGTCATCAAGATTCGGCTGCCGGACGGCCGGCTTTATGGCCAGACCGGTGAGTTGAACTTCGTCAACAACTCCATCGCGCAAAATACCGACACCATCACGCTGCGCGGCACCATCCCCAATCCGGCGCTTTATGACCCGTCCAGAACCGGGGGCACGGTGCGCGAGCTTACCGACGGCGAATTCGTTTCCGTCTTGCTGGAGGGCGTGCAGCCGATCGAGGTGCTGGCGATCCCGCGCTCCGCCGTGCTGTCCGATCAGCAGGGCGACTATGTCTTCACGGTCGGGCCCGACAACAAGGCCGAGCAACAGCGGATCCAGCTCGGGCAGTCGACCTCGACCGTCGCCGCCATCGTCAGCGGGCTTGCGCTCGGCGACAAGGTGATCGTCGAGGGCCTGCAGCGGGTGCGTCCGGGCCAGCCGGTCGCACCGGGGCCCGCCAGTCCGCAACTCCTCTCCACCATGAAGTCGGCCGTGGTTGACGGCCATACCCAAACCAGCAGCGGCGCCGCCAGCGGGGCGAAGCCGGCGGGCAGCCCATGATTTCCGCGGTTTTCGTCGATCGCCCCCGTCTTGCGATTGTGATTGCGTTCGTCATCACCATCGCGGGCGCGCTCGCGCTGCTGCAAATCCTCGTGGCGCAGTTTCCCGACATCGTGCCGCCGCAGGTCACGGTCACCGCCGTGTTTCCGGGCGCTTCCGCCGACGTGGTGGAATCGAGCGTCGCCCAGCCACTCGAGGCCCAGGTGGTCGGCGTCGACAAGATGCTTTACATGAAGTCGACCAGCGGCAATGACGGCAGCTACACGCTCACCGTCTCGTTCGCGCTCGGCACTGATCCCGACATCAACACCGTCAACGTCAACAATCGCGTGCAGAGCGCGCTCGCGCAATTGCCCCCCGAGGTGCAGGCCCAGGGCCTGACGGTGCAGAAGAAATCCTCCGCGGTGCTGCAGTTCATCGTGCTGTACAGCCAGAACGGCGCGCAAGACCCGCTGTTCATCACCAACTACGCCATCATCAATGTGCTCGACGCGATTTCGCGCACGCCCGGCGTCGGCCAGGCCACCCTGTTCGCGAAGCTGAACTACTCGATGCGGATCTGGTTCGATACGCAGCGGCTGACCAGCCTCAACCTAGCGCCCTCCGACGTCATCGCGGCAATCCGCGCCCAGAGCGTGCAGGCCCCGGTCGGCCGCATCGGCGCCCGGCCCATCAGCGACGAGCAACAGTTCCAGCTCAACGTGCAGACCCAGGGCAGGCTGACCACGTCGGTTCAGTTCGGCAACATCGTGCTGCGTGCCAACCCGGACGGCTCGGTGCTGCGGGTCCGCGATGTCGCCCGGGTCGAGATCGGCGCCCAGAATCTCGACAGCGAGTCGCGGATCGACGGCCGCGCCGGGGTGCCGATAGGTATTTATCTCGCGCCCGGCGCCAACGCCGTGACGACCGCAAAGGCGGTGCAGGCCACACTGGCAAGACTGTCCGAGCGGTTTCCGCCGGGTCTGACCTATCTGGTGCAATACGACTCCACGACGTTCGTCAGCGACACCATCGCCGAGGTCATCAAGACGCTCGGCGAAGCCTTCGTCCTGGTGGTGATCGTGGTGTTTCTGTTCCTCGGCAACCTGCGCGCCACCGTGATCCCGGCGGTCGCGGTTCCGGTCAGCCTGATCGGCACCTTCGCGGTCCTGCTGGTACTCGGCTATTCGGCCAACACGGTGTCGCTGCTGGCGATGGTGCTGGCCATCGGTATCGTGGTCGACGATGCCATCGTGGTGGTCGAGAATGTCGAGCGCGTGATGGAGGAGGAGCCGGACGCGACGCCGGCCGAAGCCACCAAGAAAGCCATGGCGCAGATCACCGCGCCGATCATCGCGATCACGCTGGTGCTGCTGTCGGTGTTCGTGCCGATCGCGTTCATTCCCGGAATTTCCGGAACATTGTTTCGCCAATTCGCGGTGACGATCAGCGCGGCGATGCTGATCTCGGCGATGAACGCGCTGAGCCTGTCGCCGGCGCTGTGCGCGGTATTCCTGCGTCACACCGGGCCCCGGCGCGGCATCCTCGGGCGCGTGCTCGATGGCATCGACTGGGTCCGCGACAGCTATGCCGGCGGGGTGCGCCGGCTGCTGCGGTTCGCGGTGCTGTCGGTGCTGCTGGTGCTGGTGTTTGCCGGCGGCATCTTCGGCGTGTCGCTTGTGACGCCCACCGGATTCCTGCCGGAAGAAGACCAGGGCGCCTTCTTCATCGCGGTGCAATTGCCTGATGGCGCGTCGGTGGCGCGCACCAGCGAAGTGACCAAGCAGGTCGAAGCCCTGCTGAAACAGATGCCGGCGATCGACCACACGCTCTCGATCATCGGCTTTTCGCTGCTCGACGGCGGCAATGAGCCGAACGCCGCGTTCATGGTGGCGCGCATGAAGCCGTTCGCGGACCGGAAGGCGGCGGCGGATTCAGTGCAGGCCACGATCCGGCGCACATTCGGCGCCGGATCGCAGATCCGCGAAGCCAATGTGCTGCCGTTCAACCTGCCGCCGATCATCGGGCTGTCGACCAGCGGCGGCTTCGAATATCAGCTCGAAGCGCTGGAAGGACAGGATCCGGCCGCGCTGGGCAGCGTGATGGGCGGGCTGATCGGCGCGGCCAATCGCGATCCGAGACTGACGCGGGTCTTCTCCACCTTCACCGCGACCAATCCGTCGATCTATCTCGACATCGACCGGGCCAAGGCGCAGGCGCTCGGTCTCAACATCAGCGACGTGTTCACCG
>JAJYAH010000435.1 GCA_021779635.1 Pseudomonadota bacterium
CAACGCTCGGCCATATGGAAATCATGGAGCGCGCGGCGGCCTATTTTCCCGGCTTCGGCGTCAAGCTGTGGGTGATCCTTCAGGACATCACACAATTGCAGCGGTACTACACCAATGGCTGGGAGACGTTCCTCGGCAATGCCGGGCTGTTGCAATTCTTCGCCAATGGCGACGAAGAAACGCTGCGTTATGTTGCAGGTCGCCTCGAAAAACTGATCGCGCCGTTCGAGCTGAGAACGGCATTTTCACGGCAGCGCTTCAGCCAATTGCTGCTGATGGAGGGCATGCCGGCAGCGGCGGCACTGCGGCTTGAGCATGCCGACGTCGAGATGATCCGCGAGCGGGCGCGGGCGATATCGCGGGCGCCAGGCTTGCTCGTCTGAATGAGAATCACAAACCCGCCGCGAAGGTCACTTCGCGGCGGCCCCATAGCTGCTCCATCGCTACCTGAAGATCAGCCGCAAGCACCTCAGCCGTGCGGCAGTTCTTGCCACGGCGATTCACGGTCATATACTCGACGAATCGTGTGCCGCAGATACCGCAAATGACCCAGCGTTCGGGATCACCGTCCTTCATTTGCAACTCCGGCCAGTTGTCGCCGATATCGTTGGCGTAAAAGACGTCAACGCCATCGACGATCATGGCGTCGGGACGGATTTCGACGCTATGCGAGGTTTCGATCTTCCAGCAAATGATGAGCGCATTAAGACCCACGAGCAGAGCAAGAGCCGTCAGGAACGACAGGCCGGAATAAGAAAAGACGAGCGGGATGCACGTCACCGTAACAATGAGGCAGGCCAGGCCGCGGAGGGTGGTCAGAAGCAGGCCGCGATTTTGATCTTTATAGAAAATGAGAATGCCGCCCTCTGGCGTTAGCATGCGGGTATAGCCCTTGAACGGGTTGCGGCGCCCGTCAACCGGCAGCAGTTCGTCGTCCGCCGTCGAGATCGCCGCTTCTGTTCGGGCGAGTTCATTCCCTAGCCGCGGATCGAATTCTACGCCAGGCGGGACGAAGCGCAAATCTCTCATTCTTGCAATCTATCGCACCAGCTCTTCCAACTTAACGGCGATATTGCGCAGTTCCCAAACTTTGCCGGGCCTTACGCGCCTTCGACCTTTTGCAGACACCGAAACCGATGGGCTCCGCCTCCCGGCGTTCATTGGTTCACTCGTTGCAGTTCGATTTTTGCGTCATAATAGGGAATGTCGGCCTTCGAGCACACCCGAAGGGCGTCATCTAGCCCGCGGACCGCGCTTTGTTTGTCGCCCTGCATTTCGTGCCAGACCGCGACGTAGAATTGAATTTCGCAGCGTTCGTCTCCGGCACCGGCAAGCACGGTTTCTGCTTTGATTTGTCCGACAAATAATTCGACGAGTGGATGAAGTCGGTCCGATCCATCGAGCTTTTTTGCATTTTCGGCTAGTTCTTTAATGGCGATGGCGGGCGCCTTGCGTGCATGCAGAATATATTGCCGTAGCACAGCCCTCGTCGTCGATGGACCGCGAGCAATCGCATCGGCGTAGTCCTTGTCCGCCTCGTCGTACGCCTGTTTTGCTTCATAGGCCTTTCCCCGATCGAAATAGGCGTACACAAATTTAGGATCCTGATCGATGGCCGTACTGTAGTCTTCTATCGCCTTGTCATATTTGGACATGGCGTAATAAGTGTCGCCACGATCGTCGTATGCTCTCGAGTCGCGGATGTTGATCGCCACAAGCGCGGTATAATCCGACAGCGCCGATTCGTAATCTCCAATGCCACGATAGGCTCGTGCCCGCCGCCGATAGATATCTGGCGACATCGGCGTGATTTTCAGTATCGCGTCGTAGTCATTGATTGCACTCCGATAGTCACCTCTTTCCTCAAACAGTTCCGCGCGACGAAAGTGAGCAAAAGTATTCACGGGAAACGCCTTCGTTTGGATCGCCTTAGCGTAATCGTCCAACGCTTGAGCGAACTCGCCCTTGCTCGCAGAGATATTAGCGAGATTTACATATGCCGATCCAAGATCGGCAGGACGTGGTTGAAGACCTAAGACCTTCTCGTAATCTTGAATGGCTCGCGCATAGTCGTGGCGTTCGTGATAAATGTTGCCGCGACCTAGATATGCTGCGGCATTTGTTGAATCGATTTTGATCGTCCGATCAAAATCTTCAAGCGCCTTTTGCTGAGATCCTGGCATCCTTGCGTATGTCTTGCCGCGCGCCAGATACAGCAAAGGCTCCTCGGGATTGATCGTTAGCGCGTCGTCAAAATCGCGAATTGCATCATTGAATTTCGACCTTCCGAGATAGAGCATTCCGCGCGCGGTGTAAGCACCAAGCAAGACGTGCAGGTTCTTGCCTTTGGCCTCGGCAATCAGGTGAGTCATCGCATCAAGCGAAGCATCATAGTCTCCCTTTATCGCGGACCTGAACACTTTGGCCATAGTAGAAAGAAGTGTGTCTTTGCTGAGCTTTTCCAACTCGACCAAATCAGCCTCACCGCCAACAACATCATTCTGCGCGAGGCGTGCGATCCCTCTACCTAGGTAACCCCAGGGCTCGGTCGGTGCGAGTTCGACGATCTCGGCAAAGTCCCTGGACGCAGCGCCAAAATTCCCAAGCTTCAGATAAAGGCCGCCACGCACCATGTACGTTTGAACAGACGTCCGATCGCGGCGAAGGGCCTCGTCAAAATCTTTGAGGGCATCAGCTATTTTTCCGCTCGATCCATAGGAAAGTCCGCGGCCTGCATAAGCGGCCGCCTGCGTCGGGTCGAGCCGAATTGCATCGTCGAAGTCGGTGATGGCCTCCTTGATGCGCAGAGTCATGTTGAAGGCCAACCCCCGGCCGAGATAAGCACGGGCTGCGGTCACATTGTCAAAATCCGGCGTCTTGGAAATGCGAGTAATTGCCTCGCTGAGATCAGCGATCGCCTGCGGGAAATTCTCCGCAGCAAAATATGCATAACCTCGATTTATCCAGGCGCCGATGTAGTCGGGATCAATCTCGATTGCCTTATCATAATTGGCTATGGCCTCAGTGAATTTCCCAGTCGCATAAAAGACATTGCCGCGGCCGTTGTACGCAAACGCAAACACTGGGTTGAGCCGGATCGCTTCGGCGTAGTCCAAGAGTGCGGCTTCGTAGTTTCCCTTGAGCTGAAGCGCATTAGCGCGATTGTTGAATGCACTAGCCAGCTGCGGGTCAATCGCAATTGCCTGGTTGTATTCGTTGATTGCGAGGTCGGGGTTTGGCGGGACGCGATCGAGGTAGACGTTTCCTCTGTTATTGTAAGGCCACGCGAATTTATTCGGGGCACGGCGTATCGCCTCGCTGTAGTTCGAAAATGCGCTGTTCAAGTCATGCTTGGCGTGAAACGCGGAACCAATCTCATTGAAGTCGGCTGCGGTAGGATCGATTTCGGCAGCTCTTTTGTATTCAGCAATCGATCCATCATAGTTCCGGTATGAAAAAGCGGATGCCCCCAATTGTCGATGCGCTTCAGCTTCATTCTTATTGCTTACTGCTCTCGCCCGCGACCAATCATCAGCCACGGCTTGCGTAAGTCTGTCGGCTTCGGCGTTCTTTCCCTCAGCCCTGAGACGCGCAGCTTCTTCCAACCGCGGATCGACTTTGGGGAACGCGGCAAGGCTGGATTGATCTGATCCAGCGTTAGGTCCGATCAGTACCCTTGGATCGACGAACATAGGGATTTGTATACCTTCAACTGGAAGGGTCGGGTTTTCTCCAGTTATCGGTTCGGTCGCGGCAATTTCGGCCTGAGGCGCGGCTTCACGTGATACGTGGCCCAAGATCCGCAAGCTTATGAAGATCCCAATGCCGACCAGCAGGAGGATCGTTGCGAGTATCGCCATCAGGCGCAGCTCAGGCGTATCGAGACCGCGACGCTTAACGATCGCCGCGCTTGCGGCCGAGCAGGTGGAAAGCTCTCTTTCAGCGTCAAGAGCGGTCGAACGGGTCGGCTCGCTTAACGCGGCAGATTCGAACTTGTCATCTGGCGCGGCCGCGCCGCTTGCTGCCTCGTCCTGTTCTCGACTTGAAGCATCGTGGCTCGTTTGAAGTTCGCCGTCTTGGACAACCTCAAGTGACGTTCTCTTAATTTTGCTTAGGGCGTGTTCGAGAAATGGAATCCACAGCGACGGCGTTTCGCCATATGGCGGAGCAAACGGACAGATTTTGAGATGGTGCAGGGTCGCCGCGATACAATTGATATGGTCTTGTTGTATTGGAGATAGGGGGTGAGTACGGAACTTGCTCCGTGGGAGATACTTGCGCGCATCCTCGCCAAAGCCGAAGAGTCGGTCGTATGCCGCTCTCTTATTGGACCGCATCGCGGTATCCGGCAGTACTCCCGTGACCTTTTTATAGACCTCCTTCAGCCTGTCTTCGTCGATTTTGTCGTCGCCGGCGCGTACTATTATCGAGTCGATGATCTGATTGATCAGCGATCTCACCCGATCCATTTCTTTAGTGTCAGAATGGCTCCCGCTGTCCTCGGCAGAAATGGCCCCTTGCGATACGGACGCTATCGCCGTGTCGCTTTGCTTACCAATAGTACCGGACATTCATAACTTCCGTGCGTGCGTAGTCGTGGCACATTCTGCCGGAAGTCGCAGGCAAGCAAAAGTAATCTCCTCAGAACGGGCCCCCGTCGATCTGGGATGCGACTGATATCGGTGCGCTCTCCGACAGGCACTGCAGCTCAGACGGACGAAATATGCAAAAAAGCATCGCGTTTAAGACATTGATGTGATTACGAAATCATTTATCGCGCTTGCTTGTCGGACGAATTCTATTTTAAGTTGTATTTCTAATTTTTTTCGCGCGTGGCGTATGAACTACAAGCAACAGATCGTCCAGGAAATTGACCCAAAGGACGGCGTTATCAGGGAATGGCATCGTTTGAACGGGCGCCTGCATCGCGAGGAGACCGAGGGCCCGGTCTTTACTATTAGCGATCTCGAAACCGGGCGCATCCACGTCGAGAGATACTACCGACACGGTAAAATATACCGAGAAAAAGGACCTGCCGTCGTTAAGCGCACTACCGAGGGCGTTACTGTCTATGTAGCGTATAAACGGTACGGGTTATTTCATCGTAATCCTGAGGAAGGGCCGGCGTGGATCGAGAGAAACCGGTCAGGTACTGTCGTGACAATGGAGGGCTGGTTGTTATACGACGAGGCTTACCGCCACCCGGATGCCGGTCCCTGGTGCATTCAACGGTGTCCCGAGACCGGGAGGATCACCAGCGAACAATATTTGACGCTCAATCAGTTCGCAGAACTTGGCCGGCCTCAGCGGAGGTGTCCGCGCGTATCAAGTGCTAAGCCATTCCCCAAGTAGCGAGCCCGGCCCTAAACGGCACGCCTCTACCAAGAATTCCGCGATTTTCCCGGGTTTCCCGTATTTTAAAAGCGATTTCCCGCAATTGACGTTCCCGTAGTTGAACGTTCAGCTCTGTTGTCCTCAGCATTTTCAAGCAAGACGAGGACAAAATGAAAGCGAAAGGCAATCTTCAGAGAAAGCTGCTGGCGCCTATCGGGTGCATCCTTGAGGCTTACACAGAGGGCAGCGAGCATCGCGCCCATGCCCGGGGCCGGCTAACGGAAATCGCACCGAACACTTTCAGCATCACTCCGTTCTATCTGCGCGAAATCTCCGGTCCGGACGTTCATTGGCTTTGCCCCGAACCTGGCGCCGCGATCGAGACCACCACCCCGATCACGAATTTCGACGAGGCTCACAGCGCACTGGCGTGGTGGGCAACTCAGGCCTTTGCCAAGAGCCGGACTCTTTAGGAGTCGCGCCGTGCTAGACAACGTCATTCCTTTCGACTTTCGAGACAAGAAGAAGCTGTCGGCATTCCACAGCGCAGAGGCCGCGCACGCCGATTTTCAGGCGCACGTATTCTTGCAGCTGTGCAGAGCAGGCTTCTTGCCCCACGATCAACTTGTCAACGTAGCCACGTATCTCCCACTCACCACGCTGGTCGTCCTCAAGGAACTCTTGAAGGAACGATGAGTGCGCCAAAGGGCACGTCCGCAGAACGATTTGCATCGTACGACGCAATTAGCGAGGTCCCGCCATGAATGAGAGTGGTCAGACACGGAACAACTATAGTGCGTGGGAGCGCGCATACGACCATTTTAACGCCGGTCTATTCAACAATTCACTTCGTGGCTGCGTGATCACGTTCCAGCGCAAGCAAGGCGCC